>JAGRCC010000675.1 GCA_020433785.1 Anaerolineae bacterium | reverse complement strand
GGTTTGAGTCTGGCTCAAACGGCGGCGTTGGGCATGATCGATGTTGTTAATGCCCATATGGAACGTGCCCTACGCGTTATTTCCATTCAACGAGGGCACGACCCGCGTGAGTTCACGCTGGTCTCATTTGGCGGGGCGGGTAGTCTCCATGCCGCCGATTTGGCTCGCAGCTTACGTATTCCACGCTTGCTCATTCCACCAGCGGCGGCGACCCTCTCGGCTTTTGGCATGCTGGCGGCAGATGTGATCAAGGATTACGTCCAGACGATTATGCGTCCCGGCGACACGCCGTACGCCGAACTCGAACGGCTGATCGCGCCGCTGATGAAGCAAGGACGCGCTGACGTCATGGCGGAGGGTGTGCCGGCGGACAAAATTACGATAGAGCCGTTGCTCGACATGCGGTATCGTGGGCAATCTTATGAATTGACCATCCCATTTGCGCCCGATTTTGGCGACGCCTTTCATACCGCTCATGCCCAAACTTACGGTCACAGTGAGCCGGCTGTACCGGTCGAAATTGTCAATGTGCGACTACGGGCGATAGGCACGTTGGCCCAGCCGCTGCTGCCCAAAATCGAGATTATGCTCTCTGAGCCGCCGATTCCTTTTGAAAAACGTTCGGTCGTACTGGCGGTCGGGGTGGCTGATGTGCCGTTTTATTTCGGTAATGATCTCAAACCTGGCCAGCAGTTAAGCGGACCGGCCGTCATTATCCAGCCGGATACGACGGTTTTTATCGGTCCTGATGAGGTGTTAAGTATCGATGCCTACCGTAACCTGGTTATTGAGGTGGCTGCATGAATATGAATGATTATGATCCCATTCAGCTTGAGCTGTTCAAAAACCGATTTATCTCCATCGCCGAAGAGATGGGCGTGGTGCTGCGGCGTACGGCTTATTCGCCCAATATAAAGGAAAGGCTCGATTTTTCCTGTGCGTTGTTCGACGCGACGGGCCAGATGATCGCCCAGGCAGCCCACATTCCGGTGCATTTGGGGGCCATGCCGATCTCGGTCAAAACGGCCATCGAACGACTGACTTTTGAGCCGGGTGATACGGTGATTCTGAATAATCCATTTGCCGGAGGGAGCCATTTGCCCGATATCACGATGATTACGCCGGTATTTGTGGGAGAGGCGGAGAAGGATTCCTCAGAGTTGTTTGGATTTGTGGCCAGTCGGGCGCACCATGCCGATGTGGGAGGCATGACGCCGGGATCGATGCCACTGTCGACGGAGATTTTTCAGGAAGGGATTATTATCCCACCGCTGAAGCTGGTTGAGGCCGGGAAACTGAATCAAGGCGTGATGGATTTGCTCTTGGCGAACGTGCGGACTGCCGAGGAGCGGGCCGGCGATTTACGGGCGCAGTTAGCCGCCAATCGCAAAGGAGTCGAGCGACTGGCGGAGATCATCGAGCGTTATGGGCAAATCGAAGTCGCTCACTACATGACCGGCCTGCTGGCGTACGCCGAGCGAATGACGCGGGCGCTGCTGGCAGACTTGCCGGATGGCACATATGAATTTACGGATTATTTGGACAGCGACGGCATCGACCCGGAGCCGGTTGAGATTAGCGTGATCATAACCATTGCCGGCGATGAAGCCACAGTCGATTTTAGCCGAAGCGCGCCTCAGGTGAAAGGCAGCATCAATTCGGTTTACGCGGTGACGCTATCGGCGACGCTGTATGTGTTTCGGGCGTTGATTGGGCTGGATATTCCGGCCAACAGCGGCTGTCTGGTCCCGATTCGGTTGATCGCGCCGGCGGGAACGGTGGTTAACGCCCGACCACCGGCGGCGGTGGCAGGTGGGAATGTGGAAACCTCGCAGCGGATTACCGATGTCCTGTTGGGCGCGTTGGCTCAAGCCAGCCCGGATCGCGTTCCGGCGGCGTCGCAGGGTACGATGAATAATACCGTGATCGGTGGCTGGGATCCGGAACGCGAGCGGCGTTACACTTATTATGAAACTATCGGCGGAGGCATGGGCGCCGGACCCAACACGCCCGGCGCCGACGCTATCCAGTGCCACATGACCAACACCCTAAACACCCCCATCGAGGCGTTGGAGTATGCCTATCCATTTAGAGTGCATTGCTATGAAATTCGGCGTGGCTCCGGCGGGAGTGGTCGCCAAAAAGGCGGGGATGGCATTCGGCGAGAAATCGAACTTCTGCACGAGGCGCAGTTGACGCTGCTAACCGAGCGGCGGCGATTTGCCCCATACGGCGCATTAGGGGGAGAGGCAGGTCAAATCGGGCAAAATATGCTCATTCGTGATGGCCAAGAACTTGAGCTGCCGGGTAAAGTAACTCAAATGCTCAAAGCTGGCGATAGGCTGCGGATCGAAACCCCGGGCGGCGGTGGTTATGGGGCTTAATTTGGTTTTAGCTTAACGCCATTCTAAAGTTTAATTTGTCTAAAATCGTAACCTTAAAATTTTGGATTTAGATTTGACAAAGCCATATGTTTTAGGGTAAAATAGTCATTCGCAATATAGGCTAGTATTTTCATCCCCATTGCGAGGTGATGGTCCTCTATAAAATTTGACTAACCTCTTTTTGCAGCGAAGTTGTGGTAGCGTAAACAAAGCTCAGTGCCATTTAAGATAAGAGGTTTACCTTTCTCCACATATATTATTAGTAAAATGCGAGGTGCAAGCCGGGGCAACGGGCGCCCAAGCGCGAACTACTGCACGTTGCATTTTTTCCAAATTACAAGTTAATGTTTGGAACCCCTTCAGATTTTCCTCAAACGCTGCATTGGCGAAGGTGGTAAAAGTAGTTTCTGTCTGAATAGTCATTTACAGACAGGATGCGGTTCTATAGAGCTGTATTAATTGGTGAATTTATTAAGGAGATTAAGTTTTGATGTCTCAAAATAAGTCTGCGCGCAAAAATTATGCTCGTATCCCTGATATTTTGAGTTTGCCCAAACTCATTGAAGTTCAGCTACAGTCTTTTGAAACCTTTCGAGAGGAAGGGTTGTTTGAACTGTTGCAAGAAATTTCACCCATTGTGAGTTTTAACAAAAACCTGGAACTGCATTTTCTGGATTATCGATTTGACGAACCTAAGTATGATGAAAAAGAGTGTCGCGAACGCGATATCACCTTCGCGACGCCATTGTGGGTCAAAGTACGGTTAGTTAATAAGGAAACCGGCGAAATTCAGGAGCAGGAAGTTTTTATGGGCGACTTCCCGTTGATGACCAGGAACGGGACGTTTGTAATTAACGGGGCCGAGCGCGTAGTCGTTTCTCAGCTTATTCGCTCACCGGGTGTGTATTTTACGGTGGAAGAAGACCGGGCGACGGGGCGCGAGTTAGCCTTTGCCAAGCTTATCCCCAACCGGGGCGCCTGGCTCG
>JAGRCC010000674.1 GCA_020433785.1 Anaerolineae bacterium | reverse complement strand
CCGACCTCTTTGGTGGTAAAGAACGGCTCGAAGATGTGAGGTAAAGCATCGGGCGGAATGCCTGTGCCGTTGTCGGTTACGGAAAGACGTGCCCAGTAGCCCGGCGTTAGTTCCGGGCAAGGTGGCGGCTGATCCGGTTCAACCTTGAAATGCACCAGGCGAATCTCAAGCAGTCCGCCGTCCGGCATGGCATCGCGGGCATTGAGAGCCAGATTGGTGAACAGTTGTTGTAATTGGGTGGGGTCGGCCTCGATAATAAAGGGTTCGGGTTTGATACGCAGCAAGATGCCGATATTTTCCGGAATGGTGCGCTCTAAAAAAGAGCGGGTGTAGTGGAGAAAATCGCCCAGTTCAACCCGCCGGGGTTGGCGAATGGTCTGGTGGGTGAAATCTAAAATTTGACGAATGAGGTGGGCGGCGCGTTCGCTTTGCTCACGAATAGATCTGATACTGTCCTGGTCGTCGGGGGTAAAGTTTTCAACCTCCATCTCCAGCAGGGCGGCATGACCGGTGATGACAGTCAGGATGTTGTTGAAATCGTGGGCAATGCCCGCCGCCAGTTGGCCCACCGCCGCCAGCCGCTCTTGGCGAACCTCCCGCCGCCGGGCCGCTTTTAATTCGGCCAGGGTTTGCTCCAGCCGCTGCTTGCTCTCGGCTAAAACGGCCTCGGCGCGGGTGCGTTCCGCGACCTCGGTTTGTAGTTGGGTATTGGCCTGGCTCAGTTCCGTGGTGCGAACGTCCACCAAATGCTTCAGATGATGGCGATGCTGTTCCAACTCAGCCTCCATCTGCTTCCGGGCGGTGATATCGATCACGATGGTTCGAATATAAGGGATACCTTTAAGCGTGTCCACGGCCGGCGTGCTTTCCAAATGGGCTATAAAAGGATCGCCCTTTTTAGGCAGCAGCCGTACCTCGCAGGCTTGGCCGGTTTGGGTTGATATACAGCGCCGTAGATGTAGGTAGAATGTATCACGATCAGCATAATCCGTAAATGAGAGAAAGGATTGCTGGAGCAAAGCCGGACGCTCGACGTTTAATAAGGCGGCCCCGGTTAGATTAGCGGCCAGAATAACGCCGGCCGCATCCAGGGTAAAGTAACCGACCGGCGCGGAGTCGTACAGCACCCGGTACTGTTCGCGCGAGATTTCAAGCTGCTGCTGCGCCTCGCGCAGATCTTGGTTCTGGATTTCTAACTCAACTTGATGAATACGCAGATCCTCAACTATCTTTGCCAGATCATGGGCCGCATAATCGGGGCTGTCGGCAGAGGTTATGCCTTCGCTCTGCTCTTCCGCGCGTCGCCGTAAATCATCGAAGTTTGCCATCGTTCCTCCTTATCTATTGTCCCCTCTGAAAATACAATTTGTAGGACAAACTTAAGTTTGTCCTACGGTGATTTTCATTACCGATGTCGTCCTGTAAGAACTATCGGACTCTTCTGATAATACGAAGAGACCCTCACCCTTGATCCGTTACATCCTCGATAGCCAGTAAAATTTGGTTGGCTTCGCCCTCAGGCCGGTTCAGGCGGCGGGCGTTGAGGCGCATGGTGCGGCGGCCGATGTCCGGGAAATCATGCTCGATATCGTACTGTTCGAAGGTGCTGTTTTCGGGAATGATCTCTTCCAGCAGCCGGCGCAGTTGGGGAATATCCCACTGCCCGTTGCCCAAATCGTAAACCCGCTTTCCTTCCGTCTCCTGGGGGTTGACCCCAAATTGGCGGTAAAAGGCGGCGTTGGCCGAAACAACGTACAGACCTTCGTCCAAAATCAGCACCCCTTCGTGCAGCGTGTCGATAATTTTACGGGCATAGTCGCGGGCATAGCGCAGCTCTTCGTTGAGCCGGCGCAACTCGCTTTCAACGTGCTTCTGGGAGGTGATCGCGGCAAAGGTCAGCACTACGCCGTCGATAATATTGTCGAGGGTTCGGAAGGGTATAATCCGCATATTAAACCACTGCCCTTTTTCCGTTTCAACTTCCCGTTCGACCGTATTGAGGGTGTCGAGCACATACTCCAAATCCTGATAAAGGTGATCATCTTTAAAGTTCATAACCGTGTGTTTGAAGGGGCGGCCCTTATCCGACTCAATGAGATTAACCACGGTGGTGGCGGCCGATGTGAACCGTTTAATTCGTAAGCCGTTGTCTAAAAAGATGGTGGCAATATCCGTAGCCGCCAGCAGGTTGTGAAGATCGTTATTGACCTGGTGCAGCGCTTGATTTTTCCTTTGAATTTCGGAACTGGCCGTTACCAGCTCTTCGTTAATCGAGCGCAGCTCCTCCTGCGAGGTTGTTAGCTCTTCGTTCATGCTTTGCAGCTCTTCATTGCCCGATTGTAGCTCTTCGGCATAGGAGCGATGTTCCTCGTTAGCGGCTTGCAGTTCTTCAATCGATTTTTGCAGCCGGTTTTTGGTTACAGCCAGCTCCTTTTTCACAGCCTGAAGCTGCTCACTCCCCGCTTCAGGCGACGCGTCCGATTCAGCCGCTGCATCGCCGGACGCAGTTGGAGCCACTTTTTCAATAATAATCAGAAACAGGTGTCGGTCCGGGCCGCCGACCGGTTTGACGGTGATATTGACGTAGGCTTCATCACCGTTGGTCTGAACCCAAACGTTGTGGTGCGTTGTGCTCTCGCGCTGGTTTAACGTATAGCGGATGGCCTGGGGAAGCTCGGCATCTAACCCCGGCCGCAGCATATCCATAATATTGAACCGGGCTTCGCCGGCCGCGACCTTAAGATAATGATCGACCTGCCCATAGGTGTAGAGAATGGTAAACGTTTCATCGATCATAATCCCAACCGGTTCATAATGTTCCAGCAGCGACTGCTCCAGTAAGTGACGCGGCTGCCCTTGAACCGGCCCCGGATTGCCTCCGGGGGGGGACGCCTCCCTTAAAGGAGGATGACGCCCCGTAATTTCAAAAAAGATTTCATCCGGGGGGGGGACGGTCCGCGAGTCGGTGCGCTTAAACACCCGCCACTTGCGATCGACGACCGTAAAATAGTCGCTCAACTCGCCGATATTTTCGGAAGAACCTAAAAAGAGAAAGCCACCAGATTTCAAGGCATACTGAAACAAGCTCAATACCTGGCGCTGAGTCTCGGTTTTGAGATAAATCAGCAGGTTGCGGCAGCTAATCAGATCTAATTTGGAAAAAGGCGGGTCGCCCAGCAGATTCTGTTCGGCAAAGATGACCATCTCTCTAATTTCAGTCTTGATCCGGTAGGTGTGCTCCTTTTTCATAAAGTACTGCTTAAGGTACGTCTCGGGCACATCGGCCACAATCGCGGCGGGATATTCGCCGATGCGAGCCTGATCGATCATCTTCGCGTTGACATCCGTGGCAAAAATCTCAACCTTTAGCGCCGGCAGCCGCTCCTGTTGGTAGTTGTGAAGCAGCATAGCCAGGCTGTAGGCTTCTTCGCCGGTGGAACAGCCGGGCACCCAAACCCGCAACGGACGGTCCACAGAGCGCTGAGCAAACAGAGCCGGCAGCACTTCGTTTTTGATGACTTCAAACGCAGCCGGTTCTCTAAAAAACTGGGTGACGCTGATCAAAATTTCCTGATGAAGGTCGGCCAGCTCTTCGCGATTGTGGCGCAAGAATTCGACGTAATCGGCCAAACTATCCAATTGGTGAACGGCTACCCGTTTGGCGATGCGGCGTGAGAGGGTGCTGGGCCGGTAGCGGCTAAAGTTGAGTCCGGTTTCGGCCCGCAGCAGCAAAAATATTTTATTGAGATCGTCCCGTTGCTTCTCATCAAAGTCGGTTTCTTCAGCTCGAATATCGATCTTCTGCACGTAATCGACCAGCGCCGGCGGCATCTCGGCCGGATCGTGAACAAGATCGACCAGGCCGGTGTCGATGGCGCTGCGAGGCATACCGCTGTATTCGGCGCTGTCGGGGGTTTGAGCCGCCACCAGGCCGCCTTGTTCGGCAATGGCTTTTAGCCCCAGAGTGCCGTCAGTACCGGTACCCGATAGGATAACGCAGACGGCTTTGGCGCCTTGGTCATCGGCCAGGTGGCGGAAAAAGCTGTCGATAGCCATTGACGGTTCTTTTTTGGTCAGTTTGAGAAGCTGCAAACGGCCATTGAGAATGCCCAGTTCGTAATCGGGCGGGATGACATAGATATGATTAGGGGCTACCAGCATACCGTCCTCAATTTGGCTAACCGGCATGGCGGTATAGTGTTGAAGCAGGTCACTTAAATTACTTTTATGGTGGGGCATCAAATGCATAACCACCACAAAGGCCATGCCGGTATTGGGCGGCGTGTTTTTGAAAAACGTTTCTAATGCGGCCAAGCCTCCGGCCGAAGCGCCCAAGCCCACAATAATGGGGTTTGTTGGTTGGTTGGTTGGTTGGTTGGTTGGTTGGTTGGTTGGTTGGGCGTCGGTGGTTTCGCCGGGGGTATCGGTGGGTTCCGGTGGGGCTTGGTTTTCATCTGAGTCGGAATTATCCGCTGGGGTCGAGTCTTTCTTTTGTTGAGACATAGGCAGCTCTCCTTAGGCAGGGTTAGGGTAATTCCATTGATTAATGGAATAACAACCTTTTGATCTTTTCAGTGGGGTAAAGGTAGAAGATGTTACGAAATGACAGGCCTTACGTGATCTGACACTTAGCGTTTAGTCCTGCGCTTATTATAGCACGGTTCGGGGGGGCGTGCTATTTAACAAAGTGGGAAAGTGGGAACCAAGACCGAATAGCATGGGGGAAATGATGGTTTATTCGACGACATCTTGGACGCCCCGTGGCAGGTCGTCCCACGGGGATCACCCGGCGATTAATCGACCGAGCTATTGAACGGTACCCGTTGAAACGGGTTAGACAGCTAACTCAGTAAATTCAAGCCCAAAGCACTGCCGCAGACGTCGAATTCGATAAACACAAGGCGGCGGCATTACCGAAGATGCTACGGCTCATAAATAGAGGGTCCCCGCGCTGTCGAGGTAGGTAAATCTACAAAATAGAGGTGCTCCGACTTGTCGGAGAAGGGTGAGTCCGCTGAATATGAGGCATTATTGTTGAGGTTAATGCATCTTACGTTGGAAAACTTAAATAACTGTTGCGGATGATGCATCTTACATTGGAAGACTTAAATAACTGTTGCGGATGATGCATCTTACATTGGAAGACTTAGATAACTGTTGCGGATGATGCATCTTACGTTGGAAAACTTAAATAACTGTTGCGGCGAAGGGTGGTTTACGCTGCAAACCGGGCGTTCTTCTTGAGGAACAGGTCCCTTCTCGTGGAAAAAGCGGGGCCGGCACGGGTGCAGAGCTTGATATACAAAAAAAATAGCGCGCAGGTAGACATATCATTAAAGATCGGTATACTGGTTAAAGGAGAGGTTAACAAACTTAATGGACTTCGGTTTCTAACACACTTACACGTTGCTAGGAGTTACCTCACTATGAAAATTCATATTGTTGATCAAGATGACATTCGTGTTTATTTCCCCAGTTCCAAAATCCGGGCCGATGTCATCGACCTGGGCAAGAAGTACATGGCCCACGAGCAGACCCTACCAGTGAAAAAGCAGAATCTGTTCACCCCAATTATTAATGACCTGCTGCAACAAATCCTGGAGTATGAAAAGAACATTGCCGAAGGTGAGGCCCAACGGGCGGTCGCCTCTGATGCCGTGACGAAGTTAGAGGAGCGCTCGAAGCAGTTGGTGGCGTCGATGCTGAAGACGATTGATGCGGCGTTTCCCCATCGACCGGCTAAAGCGCAAGAGTGGGGCTTTGCCACTAAAAAGGAAACGGCTCATATTCGGACGCCGCGCAGTCAAAAAGAGCGGCTGGCGGTGATGGAAAGCTACATTGCCAAAGAAGAGAGCCGCCCTGAGGAAGAGCGTTTCACTATTCCCGCTCTGGCTGATGTCATCGACAATTACCAGGCTTATGGTGCCGCGGTAAAGAGACGAGACACCGGCCAATATCAACGCCAAAAATATGTCACCGCCAGTAATGCGTTGGCCAAACAGTTAGGCCAATATTTGCAGTTGGCCGCCGGGGTGATTGTCGGCTATGATTACCGGCTCAAGGTTTCGCACGATCTGCAACAATGGGGCTACAAAGTTATCGAGCTGCGGCGCAGCAAAAAAGCGGAGGCGGACGCCGCCGCCCCGACCAACGGCTCGACCAACGGCAGCGCCGACGACGGCAGTATGTCGCCCATCGCGCCTGACCTGACCGATCAGGCTGATTAGCCGGTCGGCGGCTTGGCTATAAGAAAATGAAGTCGGGAGCAAGGGATCAAAAGGATAGGTATTTCCCCCTACTCCCTACCCCCTACTCCTTACTCCC
>JAGRCC010000673.1 GCA_020433785.1 Anaerolineae bacterium | reverse complement strand
AATCGTTCTAAACACTAAAGATTATCCGAAATGAAAAATCTGGGTCTGAAATTCTGCCCAGAATCGTGCCAATTCCTTAAAATTGGCTATAATTGAATTATAATAACTTTTTTTGGACTTGTACGTCTCCTCAGTCAGTCGATTAACAATTCAACCTCATATTAAAGGAATGATTTTGAAGCCTGAATACAAATTTCTGATTCTTGATGTTGATGGCACCCTTATTGGTCACGGGGCTTACCCGACTCAGCGCGTCGTCGATGCCGTCAAGGCCGCGCAAGCCAAAGGGATAACCGTTGCGCTCGGTACCGGCAGAGCCTCCGAGGCTTGTTATCACCTGTTACGGCAGCTTGACCTGAACGGGTTACATATTTTCTTCGATGGGGCCGCCGTTGTCGAATGGCCCAGTAATGAGATCATTATTTTGCGGGCGCTACCCCCTAGGGCTACCGAGCAAATTATCAGGCTAGCCCGTGAGTATGATTTGTTTCTTGAGATTTACGCTCATGATTTTTACTTCATTGAGAAAGATAATGAACTGGCTCAACATCAACGTCTTAAGCTCCAACTTAATCCCCTCGTCACCGATTTGACCAGTTTGGTTGATCGGGTTAAGGTCGTAAAAGCGCAGCTTCTCGCTGCCGATGCCGACGAAAAACGCCGAGCCGATATCGTCTCGGCCGAGATGGAAGGTTACTGTAAAATGGCCTGGAGTCTCGATCCGAGTAATGGCATCTATTTTGGCAATGCTATCAACAGTTCCGCTTCAAAAGGGAGCGCCTTACAAGATTTAATCGATTATTTGGGTGGCGATATCGACCAAACCCTGGCCATTGGCGACTCCTATAATGATCTTAATATCTTTGAGGTCGCCCGCACTACCATTGCTATGGGCCATGCTCCGGCCAGCCTTAAAGCGATAGCCGATTGGATTGCTCCCTCGGTCAATGATGATGGTGTTGCGGTTGCTATTGAAAAGTTTATCTTATCTTAAAGATCCGCCCCACAGACCTACCTTCCATTTGACAATAAGGGCTATTCTTTGGAAAATCTCGCGAATAACGTTTGTCATTGCGATATTAGAGAATTTTTTGATCCTATTCTACTATACGAAAGATTTGACTAGTTAAATTGTGGCAACCACAAATAAACCATCTTTGGAGGAATTAACACGTGACTCAAAATAGCCCATATCAACAAACCCGCTGGACTTTAGAGGCATTGTTTCCGGCGGCTGATGGCCCTGAGGTTAACCAAGCGGTCCAAGACCTCGAGTCCGCCGTCGCTTATCTTGAATCGCTGCGGCCACAACTATCGCCGAATATTAGCGACGAGGCCTTTTCAAAAGCCGTCCAGGTGATTGAGACCTTTACCGAACTCACCAGCCGGTTAGGCAGTTATGGCCAGTTGTGGTTCACCGAAGACACCCAAAACCAGGCGGCGTTAGGCATGATGGGCCGCATGGAGCAGTTGCTCACCGACCTAAACAACCGGATCCTCTTTTTCCGGCTGTGGTGGCGAAGTCTTGACGATGAAACCGCCGAACGACTACTCACCTACACCGGCGATGCTCGCTACAGTTTTGAGCAAGATCGCCTCTTTAAAGATTTTACCCTATCCGAAGCCGAAGAACAGATTATCAACATTAAGGATGTCAACGGAGTCAACGCGCTAACGACCCTATACGACATGATTACCAATAAATTTACCTTTAATTTAGAGATTGATGGCGAGACGAAGCCACTCACCCGGGGCGAATTGATGACCTATGTGCGCGATCCCCGACCTGAAATGAGAGCCGCCGCCTATCAGGAATTGTACCGGGTTTTTGGCCAGGAAGAGGCTGTTTTGGCTCAAATTTATATCCATACCGTCCGGGATTGGGCCAACGAAAACATCAAGTTGAGAGGTATTTCCGCCCCCATTTCAGTGCGCAACCTGGCCAATGATATTCCGGACTCGGTCGTCGATACCTTACTAGAGGTATGTGCCGAACAAGCACCTGTTTTTCATCGTTTCTTCAAACTTAAAGCCGGTTGGCTCAAAAGTCCAACTGGCCGGCTGCGCCGCTATGACTTATACGCGCCGTTGAGTCAGAGCCATAGCAAAAAGATCGCCTATGGAGATGCCGTCAATCTGGTGCTGGATAGCCTGCATGCCTTCTCGCCGTTGATGGCCGAGCATGCCCGCCGCGTCTTTGCCGATAACCACATCGATTCCGAAGTTCGGCCCGGCAAACGAGGCGGCGCGTTCTGTGCCGGGATTCTGCCGGGATTAACTCCCTGGGTGCTAATCAACTACACCGGCGAACCCCGTGAGGTGGCTACCCTGGCCCATGAGTTGGGCCATGCTATCCACGCCTTGATGGCCGGCGACCATTCCATATTAACCTATCATTCCGCCTTACCCCTGGCCGAAACCGCCTCCGTTTTCTCAGAGATGCTGCTCACCGACCGGCTTCTGGCCGAAGAAAGTAGCCCGGAAATTCGGCGCGATTTGCTGGTTGAAGCCATCAATGATGCTTATGCGACTGTTCTGCGCCAAGCCTATTTTGTAATGTTTGAGCGAGACGCGCACCGCCTGATTGCCGAAGGCAGCACCACTGACCAGCTCAACCAATTGTATTTGGCCAATATGAAGCAGCAGTTTGGCGATTCACTGGATATTAGCGACGATTTCCGGCACGAGTGGATCTGTATCCCCCACATCTATCATACACCGTTCTACTGCTATGCCTACAGCTTTGGTCAGCTCTTATCACTGTCGCTTTACCAGCAGTACAAAGACCAAGGTGAAGCCTTTAAGCCAGCGTTGCACAAGATCCTGGCATACGGCGGCTCGGCCAGTCCCAACCATATTCTCACCGAAGTGGGCATCGATATGGCCGATCCCAACTTCTGGCGCGGTGGTTTTAAATTCGTCGATGGGATGATTGATGAGTTGGAAACGTTACAAACCTAATATGGCGACAAGATGACGGTCACTTAGTATTACGAACTAGGGGCTTATTGCCCCGGATCTATTCGTCTAAACGATAAATTTTCGGAGTGGAGGCATGACAACAAAACCGGCCGCAAATGAGCCGCGCTTGTCACGTGGCGTCCTCGACAACAATTCGAAGCCATTCTTAAAACGCCTCAAACACCAGTTTGGGCTGTATCTCCAAATGCCTCCGGTCGATCCCCCTACCCTGCCCGAGGCGCTGTTAAAGTTCATTCCAATCCCCTCCTGGCCCCTGGCCAGTATCACTGTTGGGGTTTTGTTTTATCTCAGCTTCGTCGGGCTGGCCCATCTCGATGGCTTTGCTGTCGATTTTAAGCTATGGTGGAACGCGCTCATCTTCCCCGTCGTTACCGTCTATCTACTCCTCATTCAGCCGATTATGCGGCGGTTGATGACCAGGGCCATTGAAACTTATCGAGTGTTGGTCCCTTACAATGATAGATTTAAACGGTTAGAGGCCGAAGCTTACTCTCTCACCCGTCGCCGTGAGTGGATTGTTTTTTGTATCGGGGCCCTCATCGGCTGGCTGTTTATGGAGAATCCGCTGCCGACGACCCATCCCTCCGCCATTCTATACAATTATATCGGCGAGGCCCTGGCCTTTGGCCTAACCGCCTGGCACATTTACGCTGCCATCGTCCGAACCAGATTGCTATCGATTATGCACGACCAGGTCCAAAGCCTAAACGTCTTCGAACAGTCGGTGCCGTACTGGCCCATTATTCGCTGGAGTTTGGGGGTGGTCATCTGCATGATTGGCTGTCTGGTCGTCAGCTATTTCTTCATCCCGCCTGATTTACTGTTAAGCCCCAGCGTTATTTCAATTTACGCCGTCTTCACCATCTCGGTCATCCTCATTTTTGTCTTTACCAAAGTCCCGGCCTCAATGCTGACTCAGCTTCGGGTGGTGCGCGCCTTTATCCTGTTTCTTATTGTGGCTATTGTGGGCACCGTCGGTTACAATCGTCTGGAAAATTGGTCTCTAGATGAAGCGCTGTACGCCACCATCATCACCATGACCACTATCGGCTATGGCGATTTTAGCCCATCGAGTCCGGAAGGACGCATTTTTACCATTATTTTAAGTCTGTTTGCCATTGGCATTGGCGGTTATGCCGTCACCTCGGTGGCTTCGTTTGTGATCGAGGGTAACTTTCACCGCTTTATTCAAGGCAAGCGCGTCGATAACCAGATTGTCCGGCTGAAGGACCATTATCTCTTGTGCGGCAGCGGGCGCATGGGCAAACAGATCGCCTTGGAGTTATACAAAACGGAAGTTCCCTTCGTGGTTATCGAAAAGTCGCCTACCGTACTGGATGAACTGCTGCGAGAAATGGATATTCCCTACGTTCAGGGCGACGCTACCCAGGATGAAGTGCTGCTGCTGGCCGGCGTCGAACGAGCGAAAGGGTTGGTGGCCGCCCTTAAAGAAGATAAGAACAACGTGTTTATTGCGCTCAGCGCCCGCCACATCAACCCCAACCTGCACATCATCTCCCGGGTCAGTCAGGAAAAGAACCGGCGCAAGATGCTTAAGGCCGGAGCCAATGTGGTCATCTCGCCTGAGGAGGTCAGTGGCCGGCGCATGGTGGCCGAAATGATCAATTCAGAAGTGGTGACGCTGCTTGATGAAATGCTGCGGGCCGAGCGCCAAACCGGCCAGACGCTCCG
>JAGRCC010000052.1 GCA_020433785.1 Anaerolineae bacterium | reverse complement strand
TAACCCATTTTGACAGGGGATGAAGGGTATAATGTCGAGATCACCCCAAATATAGTAGCCCAACAGGGCAAAAAAGAAAAATCTTCCCCGCAACCATCTGGTCAGTTCCGAAGCCAACCTTCGGAAATTTCCAGACTAACCTCGGAAAAAGTAGCCGATTCCAACGTAAGTCTGGAAAAAGTTCCCGCTGTCTCGAACGGGTCAGTGTCGGCGCTTCGAAGGTTTAGTTTTCCAATACAACCCCGGAAAAATATTCCGCAATTTCCCGCCTTGCCCATCTATCCAATCTAACTCCAAAAAAAGTTCTTTGACATCATTGACGATGATGTCCGTTTCTTTTTCGGTTAAAGTAAGTTAAGAACCATTCGGTTCAATCTAATTCATCTACTTTAGCGACGAAAGGAGCGAAACCATAAGTTTCAAACGCAAACCACCCGCCGGAGATGTGCGACGGGATCCGCTCGAATGGGCAAAACATTCGAGGGGTCATCACCAATAAGGCTGGCCGCCTGGTTCAGTTTGAGTCTTGGGCGGTACTGGCACTGATTTTGCGCCTGGACCGTGACCCGGAGGTGCTGGATTACCAGAGCCAGTCGGAGACGGTTTCCAGAACCCGGTCTGTTTCCTTGTCGACTAGATGATGAAAATCATCCAAGATAACCAACTGAACCCGGCACAACTTCAGGTAATCAATGAGCCGGGAATTCACAGCCCAGAGTGGCCCTCGGTGGGCAGCAAGGTCGCCGATGAGTTCCAGCATCCGGGCGGCCATCCCCTTGACAGTGAAGGGTGATGGGGCCACGACGGGTTCGAGGAAGGCCCACACCAGCTGGTCCTTGACCATCTGCTCGGTCTGTCGGCTGCCGATGAGCACCTCCGGCAACTCTACTTCACCGACTTTTTGGCCGCTCTCCAGGTCGTAGGCAACGAGAGGCGCATCGCTTCTGGTCCATTCGCCTCAGGGTCCGGGTCAACCGGGCAATAGACGCGCTTCTGGACAGATGGATCAAACAAACCTGTCCCGCCTCTAAAGCAAGAGGTGTTACATCTTTGACATGGGCCAGGGGTTGGCCGGGAGTCGTGTCTATCACATACCACTCGGTAATGGGAGGATGGTGGCTGGGTGGATAGGACTCAATCACCAGGCGGCTCCCATCTTGGCTAAGGCCCGAAATGAGGCCGGTGACGCGGGGATGAAACGGGTATCCTACGTCTACCCGGATTGAACCATCCACGGAAAATCTTCCCAGCTCCAGAGATTGGCCATTGAGGATCTGCGGGTTCGAGCGGTATAAGATTGTTCTCTTCAAACGGATTTGAGACGATAAAAGGTGTACGCTTAGGCTGACATATCGGTGGCAACAGGGCTACAGGCCACCGCCCCACTGATGAGGCTAAGGATGGCCAGAGACAGCAGGCAAAATAGTGGCAGCCTTCGTCAGACCGTTGATCGTTCGAGCCACTGAAAAAGGTTACAAATCCGGGTGGCGATGATCTTAGCGACCTCCTTAGTAGGCTAATGTTCATTTTGACAATTCGGGGATTATTATCCGGTACCCTGCACAGCTCATTGAGGTTAGCGTAGAGTATTTTTGAGCGGAAAATAAACCACCGAGCACTATTTCAAAGAATTACTAAACCTTCCCCACAAACGGGAAGGTTTTTTGCGGTTTGGCAAAACTCAACCCAAGGGCAATCATCTTGAATGGAAGAAATTTTTGACTTCAACCCAATCTAACCAAGGAAGACACATACACTTTTTTGCGGCGACTTCATTGGGAGAAAATCGCTGGTACTGGGTTGTGTGGCAATCGTTATTTTTGACCGAAAATGTTCAAACAGAACAGGCGTCTATTAATTTGGCTATTTCAAACAGTTGATATCGATGTTTGATCGATTTTGAGCACTGATTGGGCCAGATTGAGCTATTGTGGAACAATCTTCAAAAAAGTTCATTTGACTTAGATGATCAGGAGGATGGCTCAGGAAGCCCCAATTTGTGTGGTTTTGTGATCAGAGGCCCCACACAAGATAGATGTAGAGGGGGGTAACGATGGCCAACAGAAGGTTGAGGGGAAGCCCTACCCTGGTAAAATCTAGAAATCTGTAGCCTCCGGGTCCATAGATCATAGTATTAGTTTGGTAACCTACGGGGGTAGAGAAGCTGGTTGAAGCGGCGAACATGATGGCCAGAATGAATGCTTTAGGGTCCAGTCCCAGAGTTGTGGCTGTAGCCACTGCCACGGGAACCATAACCACAACTGTTGCGTTGTTGGAGATGAGTTCTGTCAGGATCATCGCCATTAAATAGAAAATACCCAAGACGATGAGCGGTGGAACATAAGCGGCAGATTGGACGGCCAGATTAGCTAATAGTTGGGCCCCGCCGGTCTTCTCAAGGGCCAGCCCAAGGGGGATTACACCCGCGAGTAGGAATATCACGTCTAAACGGATCGACTCGTGCAATTCGTTCATCTTCAGGCATCCGGTAACAACCATGAGTACGCAGCCCACCAGGGCCGTGACCAAAATAGGTACTCCCAACGCGGCGATGATGACCACAGCGGCGACGATAGCCAACGCCGCTGGAATCTTCTCGGTTCGGAACTCCTCTAGCGGCACTTCCTCACCCACAATGAAGCCCGGTTCGCGTTTAATCTGTGCCAGGGCGGATATCGTCCCTCGTAAGAGAAGGGTGTCCCCAAAGTGCAGGCGTACCTGGCCCAGCCGCTCCCGGATGAGTTCCCCGTGCTGCCGGATAGCAATTACGGTGCAGTTGTAGTGATGGCGGAAATTGGTACTCTGAAGGGTGCCACCAATCAGGTCCGAGTTGGTGCCGATCACTACCTCCAAGAGCTTCCGCCGGTCACTCTTGAGGGCCTGGCCATCCAGTCGGGCTTCGGGTTCAATGGCCAGGCCCTCTATATCTTTGATCTTGAGCAGCTGCCTGGTGTTGGCTTTGATGAATAAAATGTCACCGGCCTGGAGTATTTTTGTACCTAAAGGGTGCGCCAGCTTTTGGCCGTCCCTTAGAACTTCCCAGACGTGGATGTCGAATTGCTCTCTCAGGTGGCTTTCAACCACGTTCTTGCCTACCAAGGAAGAATCCGGCAGGATAATAACTTCGGTCAGATACTCTTTAATCTGATAGCTCTCTGTAATCTCTTGTTCAACATGCCGCTCTGGAAGCAGCTTCCGGCCGATAAACAAGATGTACAACGCGCCCGTAACAAAGACTAACAGGCCAACCTTGGCAAACTCAAACATACCAAATGCCCCGTATCCGGCACGGGCTGAGAGCACGCTGGCCAGAATGTTGGTGGAGGTGCCGATAAGGGTGATAACACCGGCCAACTGCGAGAAAAACGAGAGCGGAATAAGCAGCTTCGATGGAGCACGCCGGTGTTCGTGGGCAAGGGCGATGACCGAAGGGATCAAGATGGCTACGGCGGCTGTGTTGTTGATGAAAACCGAGATGGGGCTGACCACCAGCATAACGGTGATGAGCTGTTTCAGCTCGCCGGCTCCGGCAAAGCGGCTCATGCGCCGGGCCAGCAGGTTGATTGCCCCCGTGCGGCTAATGCCGCCACTCAGAATAAACATGGCCAGAACCGTAATCGTCGCCGGGTTGCTGAAGCCGGAGATGGCCTCTTCCGGCGCTATACCCAAAATCGGTCCCAGCACTAAGATCAGGGCCATAATAGCCAGAGCCACCAGGTCAATGGAGAAAAGATCGAGCGCAAAGATTATTAAGGCCCCAACCAGGATGGCAAAGGCCAGAGCAATTTCAAAGGTCAAGCGTATCCTCCTTAAATTACCGGCTCATCAAAGCGTAACATCATCTCATCCAGACGGTTTATCCGCCCCACCACCATCACCAATGTCATGGTTAGGCTCGACGAACAGCGTAAGACCACGGATTTCTCGAACCTGAATGACTTCTCCTTCGTAAATTGGCGGTCCGTCTCCCATTACCCTGGCCTGCCACAACTCGCCGCGTACCCTGACAGAACCCGTAGGTGACAACCGCTTTTGAACCACTCCTCGCAAGCCAACCATCGAGTTCGCATCTCCGGCGTGATCCCAGTCGTAGGCCCGCCAGAGCAGAGGAAACAGGGCCGCCTCCTTGACAACCCAGATGATGACGAGGCCCCAGGTAAACCAGGCGGGAAGCTCAACCCACTGTTGAATCACAATCAGGATTAAAACCAGCAGAGCTAATCCGGGTATCTGGAGAAGCGCATATCTAAATACAAGCCGCGCCGACCAATCTTGCTTTTTAAGAAATAAGGGAGCATAAAGTATGCGAATAAAGAAGCCAGCGACGACCCGGATTCTATCTTTCATCTATGGGGGGTCCACTTCAAGCCTTTGGGGCCGACATAATCCCCGCTTTGCGGGTTGAGTTCTCTCTGTGGATCAGGGGTAGGGGGCATCACTGTACCGGACCCACCAGGTAGAAACACTCACCAACGATCATTGAAAGTACGACCAGTACAGCCACAATTATGAATAGTAACTTCCGTCGCTCCCTGCTGCTTTTGTTCCTCATACCAGTTTTACCTTTTCTCCTATGAATCCCTGTGATTTCATACGGTGCGTACGGCACAGGTGAGACAGTGGGGGACACTCCTTACCCCCCGCGCTATGGGCACCTTCTTAATTAACGGCTCTTATGGTGGTGGGCCATTCAACCACGCGCGTGCAACTCCGCATAGTGTGCCGATACGCGCTGCAATAACGCCCTACGTAAGAGTTCACTCTCCAATGATCGATGGGCAAGTTTGCGCAAATGAGCTGCCAATTCCGCATCACCCAGCGCGCCTTCGATCCACGCGGCGAAATCACCCCGGGCCATGTGATAGGCCAAACTTTCAGCGGGTAAGTCTGGGAGCAACTGTAAGAACTCGAATAGGCTGGCCGCCTGCAGGTCGAGGTAGCCCTGCCTGTCACGAAAATGGAAACGCTTGTGTTCCGGCAGGGGGCTGTCGAGATATTTATACAGATGCCGGATGTGTGGCACCCGCCGCGCATTCGGTAACAGCCGCACCATATGCTCGCCACATAGCCAGACGTGCCCGCGGGGAATGTGAGCCAGAGACTCTTCAGAAAAGTTGAATTTTTGGCGTAAGGCTTGGATGGTCTCGGGAGCACTCAGACGCGTTAGCAGGCAGCGATCTAAAGCAGCCAGTACAGGCTCGGCCAATTGGTCCGGGCGATAGGAAACGAAGGTCCAGCCACCACCGGCTAGCATAGGCAACAATGCTGTTAAGACGGTGTTGCTATCATTGGCGGTGGGTGATAGAAAGTGCTGGGCCTCTTCCAGCACAATCCAGTGTGGTCGAAATTTGCGTTCTTTCAAAGAACGTAGCGTGTGCAGCAGCTCAGCCACGTACTGGCCGCGGAGGCTGACCGGGTACGAACATAGATCGAGTACAACCGAGACGCTGGCCTCCTCCAGCACCCTAGCAACCACTGCCGGAGTGGGTAGTGTTCGATGGGTGCCGTCGAACGCTACAAATTCGGACAGCAAATGCATACCCCTGAAATCCCCCTCAGGGTCGATCAAGAGAATCTGATAGCCGGCTTGGTGCATGCCTTCGGCCAACAGCCCGGCCACCCAGGACTTGCCGCTGCTTGAATCGCCAAATACGCCCACATTGTTGCCCGCCAGCACGGCGCCAGGCAAGCTGATTGGAACCTTGTTTTCGTTTTGACCCAAGGGGATCTGATGTTCACGTCGCAGAGGAATATCAGGCCGGCGCCCGTCGAGCCAGTAAGTGTCCAGGACCTCTAACACCCCGGCCGGGCCAGGCCGAGCGGTCACCAGGTCTGCGATAGCCTTCAAGGAGGGCACGGCATCGGCCATAGCCACACCAAATTCGCCTAAGGTCAGTAAGGACAAATCATTCTCTCCGTCGCCAAAACCAACCAGGTTGCGCGGCGAGAAGCCGCATATTCCTAGCAAGCGTTCCAAACCGGGGCCTTTGGCAGCACCTGCCGGCAGGATCATCACCGCGCCCTTGTTATATATAACCGCCGCATCGCCGCCCCATTCGCTGATAACGCGCCAGACCGTTTCGTTATGCTCTACCCAGGTGGAAACAATGGCTCGCCCCTGCTCGATTGGCACATCGGCCGCGTCCAGCGCTTCCACCAGACGGGGATCAATACACCCGAATGGCAGGTATGTTTCACGGATGGCCGGGTCGTAGAGTACCGCGCCATTTTCCCATACTATCCCGGTAAAAAGGTCCTGGAGCGACCCCAGCGAGACGCTCTCGAATTGCCGCCCGGTAACCAGAAAGAGAACACAGCCGGATGAGCGTAACCGCTCCAGTGCAATTCCAAGGTCCGGTGGCACGATGCCTTTTTCGGCCAGGGTGCCGTCGAAGTCAAATGCTAATATACGCCGATGCATAGGATGCTTCTCCTAACAAATAACGATTTCAATCCATCTCTAAAATCAATAGATTTCAAGTTGTATCCACTGAGCGTAGAAAGAAACTTAAGATAGTTCCGTTTACTACGTTTATATGAAACTCAACCAGGCTGACCTCTTGATCTACGGCCTCCGCCACCATCTGTTGTAGATGGGGTCCGGCCTGTTCCAAAATGTGCTCTCCAAACTTCTGAAGGGTTATTCGCCCTGCTTCGGTGCGGGCTACCTTCGTTCGGCCGGGGTCAGGACTTCTTCCAGCAAGGCCGCAATGGCCTGCTGGTCGATGACAATCATGGCTCGGCCAGGACGAACCCCCGTGTAGAATTCCCGGAAATCCTGTAGGGTTTGGGCCACCTTTATTTGAAGCGATTGGGCTTCGATTTGTGTCATGATCTCATCCCTCTATTAGCAACTTCTTTTACGCTCACTGTTCAGCCAGGTTGATGTGAAAAGCATAGGTACGCCATGGGGCAATTTTTCTACAACGGTAGCCACCGTCAGCCAAGCCTGGTTTCTATGGCTCAAGCCCACGGCCCGTTCCAGGGTTATTTCGTTCCTGGAATTACTATCAATAACTACAAGGATATTTTTAAAGTGCTGCATAATACTCACCTCCGGTATGTCTCCTAATAATGCGGTTCGGTTGTAAAATCACAAAACAATCAACCCACACTATATGCCATAGATCAGAATAATAATGATTCATGGTTATTGTTTGCGGTTTCCTACGTCCGGTCCGTATGCCCACTTTCCTCCTTGCGGGACAGTGGAGCGATCACCACCTGCTTGATCCGCTGGCCTTCCCTTTCCTGGACGGCCAGCTTGTAACCCTCATACACAACCTCTTCCCCTGACTGTGGAATATACCCCAAAGAATGTAGAATGAAGCCCGCCACCGTCTCATAGGGCGATTTCTCAGGCAGGACCACCCCCAACGCCTCAGCCAGGTCGTGGATGGACAGCGTCCCCGGTACGATCAACGTCCCATCGGGGTAATGCCTGAGTTCCGACTCAGGATGAGGGTGCTCATCCTCGATGCTGCCCACAATTTCCTCTAACAGGTCCTCCAGGGTGACCAATCCAGCGGTGCCGCCATATTCATCCAGCACGATGGCCAGGTGAGTACCGGCTCTCTGGAACCGGCGAAGCATCTCGATCAGCCGGAGGCTTTCCGGTACTAGCAGCGGCTTCCGGGCCACCTCCTTGACCTGCCGTTGGAGATTGTTATCCAGCAGCAAGTCCTTGATATGAGCCAGGCCTATGATGTGGTCGAGATCGCCCTCGTAGACCGGGTAACGGGTGTATCCTTGCTGATGGGTCAGTTCCAACACTTGGGCTAAGGGTGTATCGGCGGCCACGGCTATTATATCAATACGGGGTTTCATGATCTCCTGCACCCGCCGATCGGCAAAACGAAATACGCCATGCACCAGCGTCTGTTCAAAGGGGTGAAAAGTGCCCGCGGCCACGCCTTCACCCAACATAGTCAGAACCTCCTCATCGGTCACTCCGGCTTCCGCTTCTTCCCGCCCAAAAAACGGTGTGATTAGATTCATCACAAGGCGTAGAACCAGGCCGCTTGATCGGGTGAGAACCCACACCAATGGATGCGCCAGGCGCGAGAGCCAGTCCACAGGGCCGCTCAACATCATAGCCACGACTACGGTCCGGCGCAGGGCCAGTTCCTTGGGCACTAACTCACCCAGCACCAGCGAAAGGTATGAGATCACGGCCACCACCAGCAGTAGAGTGGCCATCTCGATATAGATCGCCGGCCAGGGCAGAGGTAGCACCGCCAGGCGGGACTCCAGGAAGCGAACAACACTCGCCCCGCCGATGGCCGAAGCCAGGGTACCAATGAGGGTGATGCCTATCTGCACGGTAGAGAGAAAACGGGCCGGGTCCTGTTGCAGGGCCAGTACACGCCGTGCCTTATGGTGACCGGCATTAGCCAGGGTCTGTAGATGACTTGTACGCGCCGAGACCACGGCGAGCTCGGTCGCGGCAAAGAAGCCATTGAGCAAGATCAAGGCCAGGATCAAGCTCATTTCCAGAATTATTTCGTCCATATCACTTCCATCTCACCTCAAGACCACATTTTGGCTCACCATATGGGTCAGACGACAGGATTGTAAAGTAGCTCAACCTTTTTACGTCTCTTCCTTTCGGGCTCGCACTAAAAGCACGGGAACGTTGGCTCCGCGAACAACGCGATCGGCAACGCTGCCCATCAGCCAGCGACTGATTCCAGAATGCCCACGCGTACACATCACAATCAGGTCCACTTGATTTGTCTCAGCAATTTGTTTCCGTTACTCTTTTCCATCCTTAAAATCAATAGATTTCAAGTTTGTACCACCTGGTCGTAGAAAGAACCCCAGAATATTCCCAGTTATTACGTCCAGATGAAATTCAGCCAAGCTGACCTCTTGATCTACGGTCTCGGCCACCATCTGCTGCAGATAGGGTCCGGCCTGTTCCAGAATGCGCTCTCCATACTTCTGAAGGGTTGATCGCCCCGCTTCGGTGCGGGCTACTTGCTGTTCGGCCGGAGTCAGGATTTCTTCCAACAAGACCGCAATGGCCTGCTGGTTAATGACTACAATGGCTCGGCCAGGACGAACTCCGGTATAATATTCCCAGAGATCCTGTAGGGTTTGGGCTACCTTTTGTTGAAGTGCTTGGGTTTCGGTTGTCATCATACGCATATACCCTTATTTTTCGACAATATTCAATTGCCCTATGTACGGTGATACTTTCACTAATTGTCCAATCTTACCGGCGTAACAAACCCGTCCGGCTTGACCGTCAGCACCGAACAATTCACCTGGCGAAGAACATTTTCGGCGGTGTTGCCGATGAGCAAACCTACCACCCCAGTTCGGCACACGGTACCCATGACAATGAGTTCAATCTCCTTCTCTTTTGCCTGTTCAGGAATCAAGGTGCCCGCGTCGCCATGCAATAGATGCACCTGGCAATTTAGTTTTTCCAAAGGATACTCTCGCAGAAGTTCGCTAAACCAACGCCCGTGCATAGTTTCAGTTTCCCGAATCAACTTGTCCAACTCACTCTTAGGTATTTGGATATGCCCATACGTCAGGCCGAACTCACGGTATAGAGCCCAGGCGTGGACAATATGAAGCTCACTTTGCTCCAACTGAGCCAATGAAGTCGCCAGATCCATAATCTTCATATTGAGCGCGTTTCGCTTCTCATCAAGCGGGGTCGGATCTACAGCAGCCAGGATTCGGCTATATTGTTTAGGCTGGCTCGGCTTCATCACCCAGACCGGGCATGGACACTTACGCATCAAATGCATGGTGGTGCTGCCAAATAACATCTTTTTCAGCCCGCTCTGACCCTCAGCGGCAATCATTACCAGGTCATGTTTGTTGCGCAACACCTCCCGGATGATCTCCAGAAATGGCGTCCCGGACAGCACCTTGCTGCTAACCTGGACCCCTGCCTGACGGAGGGCTGCAACAGATTGCTTCAAGTCACGGTGACCTTCTTCAATGATGTACTCTTGAATAGACACAGCCGGCTTCGAGGGGGCCGATATGTGCGGCTGGCGGGGTAATTCCGCAGCATCTCTGATAGGCCCCTGAACTTCCGCAAGCTGGGCCGATATGATTGGCAAAGATGTATCACGGGACAGTTCTTCAATAATCTTGATGTCCGACTCTTGAACATCCGCAGGCGACTCCGGCGCGATAGGCATCTGGTCGATATGGAGCATATCTTTAACAACATTAACAACCGTCAAACGAGCCTGGTTTCTCTGGCCCAGGGTCAGGGCCCGTCCGAGGATCACATTATGATCGGTTTTATCAGCAACAACCACCAAAATATTCTTAAAGCGGTTCACGACATATTTCTCCTTTTTTGTTGGCCTCATTCCCTGAATAGATTGGCCCATATAGAACTGCATCAGGCGCAATCTCCACATCCCGGCCAAGCCCTATGCCACCACCAATCCGCTGCCCCGGTCAATATGCTTCACTTTGCCAACCAGAGCGTCGTGTGTGGCTTGTCTATACCTTTGAATCGTACCTATATCACACCAGTAGCCATTGGCCAGGTATCCGAAGAGGGGGATGTTCTGGCTCAATAAGCGTGGGAATATATCATAAGAGAAATCATAAACTTCGTTAGGCTTCATCATCGCCAGCACTTCAGGCTCCAGCACGTAAATTCCTGTGTTGACAGTATTGGAAATAACCTGCCCGTGGTCAGGTTTCTCCAGATAGTGCCGGATGCGACCGCCAGCGTCAGTCACAACCACGCCATATTCTAGCGGGTCAGCAACATGCTTGAGCACCATCGTGACTGCCGCTTGTTTATCCCGGTGAAATTGCAAAACAGATGATAGATCGAAATCGGTTATGGCGTCACCACTTATGACTAAAAAAGGTTCATCACCCAAATATGATTCTGCATTCTTGACACTACCGGCTGTTCCGAGAGGACTGTTTTCTATGGCATATTGAATCGCCATTCCCCGGTCACGACCGTCACCAAAGTAGTTCTTAATTTGCTCGGCCAGGTACCGAACCGTGATAACTACATCCGTAATTTGGTGATGCTTGAGCAGATTGAGGAGGTGAGCCAGCACCGGTTTATTGAGTAAAGGTAACATTGGCTTGGGGCGTTGTGTCGTTAGCTTCCGGAGCCGCGACCCGCGACCCCCTGCCATAATGACTGCTTTCATTATGCACCTGCCTGATTTATAATAAGTCTCGGTAATACTCTTCCGGGCTGAGATAACGCAGCAAGCAACCCACCCCGCCAAACGCCATCAAAAAGTCGCTGTAGTTCACAACCTCAACCTGGCATTGGGTTTGCTCGGCCAGTCTAGCCAACTCTTCTCCACTGTGAATGTGTTTCTGTAGATTTTTGAGTTCCATGCTTTTTTCACTCCTTTCAAATGCTTGTCTTATTTTTTTGTCTGAGATTTGTCCCCCTGGTGACGACACTGCTTCCCTGAACGTCGTCCGGGATACCGGCTGACATTCGACGCCATATCCATTTTTCAATTTCCACAACCAGGTAAGTCACAACGCCCACCCCCACAACGAAACCCCAGGCCTCTAGGCTAATGGGCGTGGTGTGGAACAATTGGTTCATCACCGGCAAGTAGGTAAACAGCAGCTGCAGAATTATCATAACAATCACCCCGCCAAACAGCCACCGGTTGGAAAACAGCCCGATCCGGAACATGGAGTGAGTGAAGGAGCGGCAGTTAAATAGGTAGAATATTTCGACCATAACTACAGCATTTACAGCGACCGTGCGCGCCTCGACTACGCCGGCCCCATTCTCCTTCATCCAAATGAAGAGGCCAAAGGCCCCCATCAAAATGAAGGCTGCGACAAGAAATATCCGTCCAATCAAGACACCCGTTAAAATGGGAGTTTGCGGGTCACGCGGCAGACGGCTCATAATATCCGGTTCCCGAGGCTCAACGGCTAGAACCAGGCCTAATACGCCTACCGTAACCATATTGATCCACAATATCTGGACAGGTAGGATGGGCAGGGCCACGCCGGTGAAAACGGCAGCCAAGATAATCAACCCCTCTCCCAGGTTGGTTGGCAGCGTCCAGGCGATAATTTTGGTCAGGTTGTCGAAGAGGCCTCGCCCTTCCTCAACAGCGGCCTCAATAGAGGCAAAGTTATCATCCGTCAAAATCATAGCTGCGGCTTCTTTCGAAACATCTGTGCCGGTAATGCCCATAGCCACGCCGATATTGGCCTGTTTCAGAGCCGGGGCATCATTGACACCGTCGCCGGTCATTGCTACCACATGTCCGCGAGTTTGCAAGGCTTGAACCAGACGCAGCTTTTGCTCCGGGGTCACCCGGGCAAATACTGCCGTAGTTTCGGCCGCGTCAACCAGTTCCTCATCAGAAAGTTCGGCTAGTTGCTGCCCGGTCAGGACGGCGGGAAGGCCTTGCTCGTTTGCTGTAGCACCGTCCAGTCCAATCTGTTGAGCAATAGCTCTGGCAGTGAGAGCGTGGTCGCCGGTTATCATTTTTACCTGAATGCCGGCTCTCTGGCAGACCCTCACCGCAGCCACCGCTTCCTCACGCGGAGGATCGATGATTCCTTGCAGCCCAAGAAAGGTCAGGCCTGAGGCTACGTTGACATGATTCAAGTCGGTTGTGGACGGCGGTAACTCGCCTCGGGCCAGGGCCAGCACCCGCAACCCTCTGGCAGCTAAGGCTTCCATGGCCCGGTGTACCCCGTCCACATCCAGAGGCATCGTGTCTCCCGTCGCGTTGAGCGCCGCGTCACACTTCGCCAGGACTGCTTCAACACCGCCCTTAACATAAACCGGCCGGGGCTGGCCCTCTCCGATATCGTGCAGGGTTGCCATATAGCGATGCTCTGCCTCGAACGGAATGGTATCCAGACGAGGCAACTGCTCATCCAGCCTATCTACATCAAAACCGTCTTTGTGGGCTACGGCCAGGAGGGCGCCTTCGGTGGGATCTCCCTGAACCGTCCATTGTTCTTCTTGCTCGATTATCCGGCTGTCGTTACAAAGGTAGCCAGCGACCAGCGTCTCTCTTAACGCCCACGAAGACCCGTCAATTTTCTGACCGTTTTGGTTAAGTATCTGGCCAGATGGGGCGTAGCCTGTACCGGTCACGTCGTAAGTTATCCCATCTGCAAAAATCTGTTGTACAGTCATCTGGTTTTGGGTCAGTGTACCGGTCTTGTCTGAGCAGATAACGGTTGTGCCGCCCAGCGTCTCCACACTAGGCAGTTTGCGAATGATGGCTCGCCGCCGGGCCATACGCGAAACACCAATGGCCAGCACCACGGTGATCGCTGCCGGCAGCCCTTCTGGAATGGCCCCAACGGCCAAAGCCACCGCGGCCAAGAGCATATTTAGGGCCGATTCTCCCCGCCACACTCCCACCAGGAACGTAACGGCAGCCAGGGCCAGAATCAGGTAGAGCAGAATATTGCTGAAATGGGCAATCTTGCGAGTTAGGGGCGTTTGCATCTCTTGCGCAGTAGCAATTAATTGAGAGATGCGCCCAACCTCTGTATGGTCGCCGGTAGCGACAACCACGCCCTGGCTCTGCCCATACGTAACCAGGGTTGAGGTGTAGGCCATATTATGGCGGTCGGCCAGTAGCGTTTCGATGTCCAGTTGGCACTCTGCTTGCTTTTCAACAGGCATTGACTCGCCGGTCAGGGCAGACTCATCAATTTGCAGATCACGTGATCGGGCCAGACGCAGGTCGGCAGGCACTTTGTCACCTGCTTGAAGCAGTACGATATCGCCGGGAACCAGCCCGGTTGCGTCTATCTGTTGTTTCTGGCCGGCGCGGATGACGGTGGCCGAGGTGGTCATTGTCCGGGCTAAAGCTTCAAGCGCTTTTTCTGCCTTAGCTTCCTGTACATAACCAATGATGGCGTTGATCAACACCACCCCAAATATGACAGCGGCGTCTACCACTTCCTTAGATACCGCAGCAATAACCGCTGCCGCCATCAAAATGTAAAGCAGGGGGTGGTGAAACTGCAACAGAAAACGCACTAACGGGCTTTTGCCGCGTTGTGGCGTTAACACATTGGGACCAAAACGTTTCTGACGTTGTTCAACTTCAAAAGAATTCAGCCCCTTTTCCTGGCTGCTTCCCATTAATTCTGTTACTTCATCCGCGGCAAGGTGATGCCAGCGTTTAGCCAGTAATATTTCCACTTCATTGCTCCTTATCAGCATTCCACAATGCCTTGCATTGTTCTTTCAGCAAGGAAAACGAGGAAGCAAGTTGGAGGGACCCACCCACTGTAAGCGAAGCGACGCCCCCCGGCCTACGGCGTTTTTCTTATCAGGTGTTTATTGAGACCAGCTTATTCATCTTTGACGAGATTAGCCGTTACCATACTTTTTCGTAAACGGTCACGTTGTTTAAGAAATGCAACGATGACAACGCCCATTACGAATACTGCGCCAATGACGGATAATGTTATGAGTACATCATGAATTGCCATTTTTTCCTCCCGATTGACCCGCATAATCTGGGCGTCAGGTGTATCAGCCCAAGGTGACAGCGCCCGCAGTTTCATCGCCTTCGATCCACTCTATTTCTACCTCAAGCGAGCGCTTCATTTTTCCCTGCTTGTTTTCCTCTTCAACCTTTATCTCAAAGACAACATTATTAGGGATATGCACCGTGAGTTCTTCTGTACCCCGGCGTAACTTAACCTGATTCTCAGCCAACGTGTCGGCCAGTTGGTGCAGAAAATCCACAACGCTGCCTAAATCCTTTCTCTCTTCACTTTTGAAAAGCACAATTTCTCGTCCCATAATTAAACTCCTTTTGACTAAATAAAGTGACTTTCCCGTTTGTTTTTAATCATCCTCCTCACCGTTCTCCGCCTCGCCGGCCTCTTGCCCATCCCGTGGAGAAGATAAAGATGAAGGCCAGAATAATGAACCACGTACTTTTTCTGCTCTTTTTCATTTTCGTTGGTATCCTGTCTTTGCAAATATCCAAAATCTTTTGGTTTGTAGGGTTTTCACCTAAAGGGTTGTTAGTCTGGGCTAAAGTTCTGGCTAATCTCTCGCCGCACTGCGGCGGCGGCTCAAGAATAGCGCGCTGCCGACCAATAAGACCACAACTGCCAGATAAACGAGATCGAGCGTACTTTCACGCTCTGGCCCCACTGTGCGTTGGATGAAGTTAAGCACCAGCCTCAGCAGTATGGCGCCGATCAGCCATTTCTTGAGATTACCCACGCTGCGGGCTAAGAACAATCGGGGGGCAAACTCCAAATTTCCAACCACCCCAATATCATTCTTGTTGACAAAGAGTACGGACAAGCTTGAAGCGAAAATGACCAGGAGCACAGCAATCAGGTAAACGTCCAACAATACTTTGATGGCCTCTGCCGCTATATTCAGTTCCAACCCGGCGTCCATACCGGCAGCCAGGGTGGGGGCGGCGCGCTGGCTCAGGTAATTGAGCAAGTTTCCTGTATCTACTGTGATGACATACCCCAGGCCAAATGCGATCAAAATGCTGACGAATGTGATCACCAGCTCCGGCAATCGACTGCGCCACAAATCTTTCTCAGATACTGATTTCAGAGACCTTATCATGTGCGCTTCCTCCGATCTGACTATTCCTCTGAACTCTGTTGGTCAATCGCGAACAACCAGGCTATCTGCTCCTGCACTAGAGCCGGTCTTTGTCAATCTCGTTCCTCTCCCTCATCGCACCACCAATACTGAACACGGGGCGTATTTAACAACTTTCTGGGCCACACCACCCAGGAGGAAAGGATCGGCCCGTGTTTGGCCACGCGCACCGACGACAATCAGATCGGCATCCAGCTCTCGCGCGGCGAAGAGAATTTCCTCCGCCGGGTGTCCGCAGCGGATGGCGCTCCGTACCGGTGAGCCACAATTGTATAAGTGCTTGACCACCTCAAGCGCATGCATTTCGGCATCGTCGAGGTACATTTGCCGAACAGCTTCGGGCAGGCTTGTCTTGAGCGAGGCCAAGGGATCAGCGCCTGGGCGATGCTCGGTACCAACCACGCCGGACGGGATATCTACTTCTGCCTCGGCCACACTCACTACGGTCACCGCAGTCCATTGGGGCGGTGAGAGGCCGCACAAAAACTCGGCGGCCCGCTGCGCTTCGAGCGAGCCATCGGTGGCCAGGAGCGTACGCAAGTGCTGTGTTTGGTCCAACGGCCGGGCGACTAGCACTGAGCAGCCGGCATAATGGGCCAATTTGTGGGCGGTGGACCCCAAACGGAATTCGCCCGGCGCGCTAAGCCCTTTGGCACCAATTACAATCAAATCAGTTGCTGGCGTTGCGGTGCGCGCCAGGATCATTTCGGCGGGTCGTCCTTCACGGACCTCTGCCTCAATGGTCAGGCCTCCGGCATGTAGCTTGTTGACCGCCAGCGAGGCCAGCATTTCAGCAGCAGCCCATTCCTGCCGCCGAATGTCTGCTAACGCTTCATTAATCACCCTTTGCGCCTCTTGGCTGACGTGCCCCAGCGGCAAACGCTCGGGTACCACCGCCAACACATGCCCGGAGGTTCCAGATGGCCACGATATTCGGGTAGTTAGCCTTACTGCTGCCGCCGAGTGTTTTGAGCCGTCAATGGGCAGCAAGATATTCAACGGGGCAGCCGGTTTGTCCTTGTTCATAAATCCTCCCAGACGTCAGCTACGTTGCTGTTGGGGCATAAATCGCCACTTCGGCGCACAACAAAAAAGGCCAACACCAAACCCTAAAGGGTTGTTTCGGTGTTGGCCTACCTTGCGGCTTATCCACTCTCATACTGAGAGTCTATGTTCCGCCTTGTCCGCCAGGCTGATAACTATTCTATTACGGTTAAGTATACTCGTTTAATAAAAAAAAGTAAGTGAAATTTGTCACTTGAGAACAGGACAGATGTCACATGTTTACCATCTATGTGCATAACAGTATACCCCAAGTACATCTTCCATGCACCAGCCTTTTGGATAGTGTTGAACCTGGTCACCTGACCAAGGTAATCCTGGTTAAGTAACAATATCGTGCAATTGTCGCCCCATCAGAGTAACCAAATTCAATACAACTGACGGCAAGTTGCCGATTCCCATAGCACTTGTTAAAATGCAGGAACAACGAGCGGCGAACCAATATATCGGGACGAGCAGCTTGGACTAAGACGTCTCGCCCCAACGGATTCGCTCCTCTGAAAATAAGTATCAAGCAGCAGAAGGGAGGGGGTCAAGAGAGACCACGAAGCCTAATTTGGAAAGCTGCTTGGTAAAGTAAGCTACTTTGGTATCTTTACGGCGCTGATCATAGAAATCAGGACCCAAATCACGATAGGGTTCATTACGAGCCAGCATGTGCCAAATGGCAACTAACATGGAACGACCAATAGCTACAATGGCCCGTTTCTTGCCCCGCCGAGCGGCCAAACGATGATAGCGGGCTTTGAACCAAGTGCCTTTGGTCCGAGATGCGGCCCAGGCAGCCTGATTGATGGCTGCTCCGATGGGACGATTGCCTTTGGTGGTCCGACCTGAGTAGCGTTTGCCCCCACTTTGATAGTTGCCAGGGGCAAAACCGGCCCAGGAAGCCAGATCATCCGCCGTCGGAAACTGGCCCATATCTAGCCCGATTTCGGCTAAAATGATTTCAGCGGTACGTTGATCGACCCCAGGGATGGTATCCAAGCGTTCCACCGCCTCCGTCCAACTCAACCTCTCAACCTGATCTTGCGCAGATGAGCCGTTCCCATTGTCATCATCGTCTGGCACCGATAATGCGACCATGTGTTGCAACTGGTGACTAATCTGCTGGTTGAAAGCCTCGATCTGCTCATCCAGAAAATCGATGTGGCTCAGTTGCTGGGCCAGAATAAAAAGCTGGTTTGGACTGACCGTCCCGCTCAGGGCTGTCTCCAACTCCTTGATCTTGTTGCGCAATCGTCCTTTAGCTAACTCAGCTAGCGCTTGCGGGTCGCTCGCTCCTGCCGCTAGTTCTGTCAGCATCGCTTTGGCTGAGACCCCCATCACGTCCGTCACCACACTGCTCAGTTTGATGTTGGTGCTTTCCAGCAGCTTCTCCACCCGGTTGATGATCCGGGCTCGTTCCCGCACCACCGTTGTTCGATAGCGGGTCAATTCCCGTAACTCCCGCTGTGGTTTGGCCGGAATAAAGCTCGCTTTCAACAACCCGTGCAACATCAATTCTGCTAACCATTCCGCATCGCTGGCATCTGTTTTGCGTCCCGGCACTTTCTTCACGTGCTGGGCATTGACCAATACTACCTCAAAGCCATCTTCCAGGATGTTGAAGATTGGTTTCCAGTAATCTGCTGTACTCTCCAGCGCTACCTGCTCAATCTCCCACTCACTCAGCCAATCATACAGCCCCAGTAGATCGGCCATCATCGTCCCAAACGTCCGTTTCTCCCACTCGATCCGTCTGTCTCCTGTCACCCGCATCCGACAAGCTACCACCGTCTTCTTATGGATATCCAGTCCGGCCACCTGCTCATACATCACTCGCATCTTGCTTCTCCTGTTGTGGATTACGGCTGGTCAGACACCCCTATCCAGGAATTCTCCTCTGCGTGCTCAAGGCAACATTCGGTGTCTCTCTAGGGTATCCGGGTCAGACTCCCTTTCGGGTTCGCGACACCAGCGACTCTTCGACCTCTGACCTGCCATGGCTTCGATTCTACCACAGCCTGCTCCCATTTTCATTCTTCCTTGTCGTCCCACTAGGGTCTGTCGGACTCCCTTAAATTTGAAGTGGGAAAATGCCAGGGAAAACTCGCGGACAAGCTGAAGCCGAAATTACCAAAGCTATTATCAAGCTTGAGAAGGAGTATATGGGAAGAGGCCCAGTGGAAACACGCACCTTCTTTCTAAATGACATGATTGTGGTCCGCTTGCGCGGCATTCTGACGCAAGCCGAGTTAAAGTTGGCCGAAAGCCCCGAAGGTCAAATCCTGGTTAAAGAAACTCGCCGCCAACTATTTGAGTCCTCTCGGTCCTTGCTTGAAGATATTGTCAGTGATATTGTTGGTTGTGGCATTATCAGCCTGCACACAGATATGAGCACCAGAACGGGTGAGCGGATCATCGTTTTGACGGTTGACACAAATCTGGATAATCTTTTTGATTAGCGCAATACGTCTCCATCAATTCAGTGGCTGATAGACAAATCGGCCGCGCCTTTCGTACGGCTCGATAGAAGCGCTCAAGGGCATCTCGTTCCATGTAGCTTCAGGCGAGGTGGTCGGGTTGCTCGGACCAAATGGAGCCGGGAAATCAATCGCCCTCAAAATATTGACCGGCTACTCAAAAAACCTCAAAAGGATGCTTCGTCCCCACACTCATTCAGCGCAACCCGGTTGGTTCTTGTCATAATAACAGTTGGATGAAATGAAACAAAGATAAGCAAGGCCAGGATGGAGAGGCCTTTTGGGCCAAATTGCAAACTTTTTCCGAGATTATGTAGTGGTCCAGAATATGTTGCAGAGGCGAATTTGCCCAAATGTTCCGATTTGAACCAATATCAGTGCGGTTCTTAAGTGATTTGCCGAAAAAACCTCGTTCTGAAGACTGCAGGTTATTCTGGACCACTTCACTTTTTCCGAGATTAGAATGGAAAAATTGATGATTCCGAAGTTACTCTGGAAATTATATTTGAAATCAATGCAAGAAAAAGGCTTGACCCATCTCCATTCAGGGAGTACCATATAGCCAGAGTTGAATAGGACAAACCCCACGACGCCACCGGCGAGTGCGGCAAACACTCACCGGCGGCTAACCCCGCCAGCTGGGATAAACAGTTGACAGGGCTGGTGTCTATTC
>JAGRCC010000672.1 GCA_020433785.1 Anaerolineae bacterium | reverse complement strand
GTTCATGAAGCTGCTCCTTTTGGGTAACAGTAGACATAATGATTATAACATAGGTTCGCCTTCCTTGACAATAAAGTGGGGGGTTAGGGGATTGGATGGTAGTTTGTTTGCGGTTATTTATTGGTTGGTGGAATGCGAATCATCATCACCAGGCAAACCAAACTCCCGATAGCTGATAACCAAAGACCTATGGCCAACGTTTTTGGCCAATATTTAATTTGGACAGTATGTGATCCCGCCGGGATGACGACCCCCTGCAACACGGCATCGATTTGCCGTAGCTCGACCGGCTGGTCATCGAGTGTCGCCTGCCAGCCGGGATAATCGATTTGACTGACGATTAAAAGCTGCGGTGCGGCGGTATCGATAGTCAGACTTAATTCATTTGCGCTGAAGCGATCGATCTGAACGACGCCGGCTGAATCGCCGGATAAAGCCACGGCCAACGGATCCGCCACAATGGCGGTGTGTCGCAGGTCAAAATCATCGGTGGCGAGCCGCTCAAGAGTGGCGTTGAAGTCGGTGATAACTTCAACATCACCGACCAGCCAGGCCCGCTCAAAAGAATCGCCCATCTGATAAATCTTCACCGCGTCATCCGTAAACGCTAGGGACAAGCCGGCGTCGCCGATGTCACGCTGATCGGCGATGTAACGCACGTTCATTAACTGCCAGGCGCGCCAGGCCGGCAGCCGTTGTAAAAAGGCATCGACCGAGGCCAACTGTAACGGGGTATTGCCGGTCAAATCTTGCAGATTGTAAACCGAGGCGGCGCTGTTACCGCCGGGCAGCAGTCCGCCGCTAGCGACGCGTCCAAGCGGGGGATCGAGATGCTGTTGCAAAAATTGAACCGCCGGGGTCGGCGTAAAGGGAGCGGCCAGTTGGCGGGGTTCTAAGTTGAACTGCCAGTTCACGGTGAACAAATTATAAGCCACCAGCGCTGCCAGCAGCCCGGCCACCCATAGACGGGACAGCCATCGCCGCCGGCGCGCTATCACCAGCAGCAACATCCCGCCCAAAATAAGCAGGCCAAACAAATGATGGCGCAGCACGCCATAAAAAAGGTTAACCTCATCACCCCGAGCCGTGGCTGAGGTTGAGCCGTAGATAAAAAAGGCCGTCAGAACAAGGGCAACTAAGGCAACAGTTCGCAGGCGCTGCTCAAAGTCGGCCAAAATAACCTGCACCCGCTTTGACAGCGGGCTAACCAGGACCACCGCTCCGAATCCGGCCAAGACAGCCGCACTCAAGCTGTAAATCAAGAAGGCGCGTTCCTGCTGGCGCACGGCGTCGAAACCGGGGGCTAGGAGGTAAAAGATAGGATAGACAAAAAGTTTACCACCAAAGGCCAGCAGCATGCTAACCAAGCCAGCTCCAGCCCAAAAGTAAATCTCGCCGCGTGGTCGAGCCAGCACCAAGGCTAGCGCGATTAATACCAAGGTGGCGATCCCCACATATTCGGGTGAGCCGCCGAAAAAGCCGGGATAAAGAATCGAGACCAGTTCGGTCAACGGCAGCCCGGCCGATACAGCTTCATAAGAAAGTTCAGCCCGCAGCGAAAGGCCAATAAACTCCAACGTCGGCAAGAGTTGGGCTGCAGCGATGCTCATACCAAGTAATATTGCCATCAGCCATAGTCCCAAGTTTTTTAGCAAGCCTTTGTAGAGGGGGAGCGTTCCGGCCACCTTCGCCTCAGCCTTAGCCTCGCCGGTCAGTGGGTCGTCGTAAAGAGAACGAAACAGCGTATAAGCCAATGTCAGATAAAAAACATACAGCACCGTTTGAGGATGTCCGGCCAGAATAGCCAGCGAGAACGCCATCCCGGTCCAGGCAACCGGGCAGAGCGCGGCGCGAAAGGGCCGCTCCAGAGCCAGACTCAAGCCCCACAGAATCCACGGCAGCCAGGCGCTAACGGCCAGAATAGTCATCTGCTGGACAGGGAAGCCGGTCAGGTAGCCGCCATAGGTAAAAACAAGCGAGGCGATGAGGCCGCCACAGCGGGCCTGACGGATAGAACCCGGCCGATCAAAACCTCGACGCCAGTGGAATAAAATGAGATGCCGGCTAAAAAGATATGTACCTACTGCGGCCAAAGAGAAATGAAAAATCACCTGCCATTCGAGCGCCTCGATGGGAAAGCCGATTTCTTGACCAAACAATGGCCCGCCCCAACCCAAAAGGAGGGCTTGAATGACGTGCGGCGGATAGAGCGCGCCCGATTGGATATCGGCCAGGGCCGGCTGGCCGCCGAAGAGATACGGATTCCAGAGCGGTAGTTGGCCGCTGACCCACTGCTGAGCGGTGAAGGCTCGCAGCGGGAAATATTGTTCGGTGAAGTCGCCGCCGGTAATTTGTAGGCGGTCGGCGGGGTTGGGGGTGACCAGCCGCCAGAAAAAGAGAAACGGGAGCAGCGTCAGGATAAGAATAAGGCCGGCGTCGGACCAGATCGAGGCGTGGGACTTAGCCTTCCACATCGCTAACCGAGAGGGGTTTGGGCGCTTTGCGGGTGGGCGTGGCTGCACTTCGCTCCGACAGCCGGTATTTGAGCAACGTCCAGATGGCGGTATATCCATCGCGCCAGCCGATTTTCTTGCCTTCTTCTTCAGTGCGGGGGTTGTAGGAAATCGGGACTTCTTGGATGGCAAAACCCTGACGCAGAAGTTTACCGGTTACTTCCGGCTCAAACTCAAAGCGATGGCAATCGAGTTTAATACCGGCGATAACATCGGCCTTGAAGGCTTTATAGGCGGTTTCCATGTCGGTCAGGTGGGAGCCGTAGAGTAAGTTGGTAAACCAGGTTAAAAATTTATTGGCCAGCAGGGTACGCCGCCGGATATTGGGATTGGGCTTGAGAAAACGAGAACCATAAACCACATTGGCCTGGCCGGCCAGAATCGGCGCAAGCAGCAGGCGGTATTCGTTGGGGTCCAGTTCCAGGTCGGCATCCTGGATGATGACGATATCGCCGGTGACGTAGGTTAATCCGACACGAATGGCCGCCCCTTTGCCAAAGTTAATCCGGGAGAAGTGGACAAAGGTCACATCTTTTTGACGGCGCGTCAGGATATCGGCGGTGTGATCGGTGGAGCCGTCATCGACAACGATAATTTCTCGATCCAGGGGCAACTCAACCTCGCGCACCTTGTCGATGACCTG
>JAGRCC010000671.1 GCA_020433785.1 Anaerolineae bacterium | reverse complement strand
GGACGGTAATGGATCGCCGGCGAATTTGATCCTGAGCGGTCGCCAGGCCTCCCGGCCGATGCCCAAATCTGCCCAACGCCACTGGGCATCATCCTCAACCTGATCCAGGTAATCCTCAATCTCATTGGTCGGCGCGCCATCCTGACCGCTCTGTACCAACATTTCAATTTCCAACCCGGCGTAGGTGGCTCGTAGCTGGCGGGTTAACGTCTCAGCCACCGGACGCGGCGCCCATAGATAGAACGTGATCCGTTCACCGGCTTGCTGCACGATTTCCAGGCTCATATGCAGCCCCGCGCCCAGCCAGACCTGTTTACCGGGTCGGGCCAGGGTCGAGTGAATGGCCGCCCACATATCGGCGGCTGCCTCCCATTTGCTGCGTTCATCGACTCGGGGCGCGATACGCAGCAAAACGGCATTGGCCGCCAGTTCGCGGTTGCGGGCCCGCTGCCATAACCGGGCGATCAGCTCGGCGGTCAGCCAGGCGCCGCCGTTGATAACAACAACGGTGGCGGCCGCAATCCCCACCAGCAGCCGGTACTCGACCAGATAGAGGCGATAATCTCGGGGAATAAAAGCGAGCATCCCACCCCGCCGGGCTGTAAGCTCCTCAGCGGGAAAATAATAACTGCCAAAACTGAGCATAGTTATGAAGATGGCCAGGGCCAGTAGAATGAGCAGAATTTGTTTGAAACCGATACGCGCCATGTCATCCTCCTCACAGCCAATGACGCAGGCTCTTGATCAACTCGGGCGGCACCAACGCCGGCAACAAAAAGACCAGCAGAATGGTGACCGCGACAAAAATTAGCGGCTCGACCGGCCCGCCGGTACGAACTCTGAGCGCTGCCGGCAACAGGTGAAAGTTTTGTTCTTTTTGCAGCGGCCAAAGCAGCGGTGTGCCGGCCAGGGTCAGCGAGTCGGCCAGAATGTGGCTGAGATAGCCCAGGCCAAACGCCAGCCCCACATCGGGGTAACCCAGCCACCAACCCAGCAATCCGCTGATGGTGGTGACAACCAGGGCAGTTAAGCCGTAATGGGTCAGGCCCCGGTGTTCGACCCCGAAGGATTGCAGCCAGTTCGAGAAGGCCAGACCGGCCTCGCCCATTTCATAGCGGATTTGGCTCTCCTCGGCGTCAATATCGGGAGCCAGCGCGCCCACAACCACGGCGACAATGCACAGAAAGGGGCCAACGGGAATATCTCTGACCGGATGCGGCTGTACCAGGCCAGTTGCAGCCTCCGCCCCGGCTAACGTCGCCAAACCAATCACCAGATGGGTTTTTCCGACCATATCACTCACCTCACTCTATCAACTTAACATCAAATGCCACACCAGGCACAGATAGCAGCGCCACCAGATCAGCCCATCCTCGTCTGACCGCGTTTCCAGAACCAGGGTTAGACTACGATAATGGGGGCAGACGGCCATGGGATACAGTTTGACAATATTTTCTTGACGGTGGTTTTCCTCTGACATCATGACCTTCCTTATAGAATAGCGAATTCATGAATGAACCGCGTAGCGAAACAAACAGCTTTCTTCAGTTCCCCCTACCCTGAAGTGGCCGGCGACTCGACCACGGAAAGGAGGGAGAACTTGCGGTCAAAAGCGTGATCCGAGACTGGGCCGTCAGCTTTATGGCCTAGACTACGGCTGGTTGGCACCTCGTTTCGGGCTGTCCCCGACCTGGCCATAAGCTCCTACTGATGGGTCGGCGGTCAGGCGCAATCTTACTTGGACTGCTACTGACCTGCTCATAACCACTCCGGGCTGTCCTTGACCTATTTCTCCGCTGTTCACGATTTTCAGCGCAATCAACGTGGGCTGAGCCCAAGTTCATAGCCTATGCCATATCCTGCTTATGACTCTTCGCTATCGGGCAGCAACGGTTGTCGCTGCTCCCGCTTCAGACCGATGACCTTGCCTTCTTCGGTCAGGATGAGCCAGGCTGGCGCGGCCAGCATGTCACCGTCTACCATCAAATCCTCCCACAGGGCCAGGTAGTAGATCACCGGCTCCTGACGATGTTTCTGGATAGCCTGGGCCAGGTTCAGCAGCCGCTGGGCACCGTGAGTGATCACGGCCACCCAGGGAAAGCTCGGCAAATCACTCAGGTGCGGATGCATCTGCCAGTTGTGAGCGTAAAACCGGTTGAAGCCCTGCACCTTGCGCCCCCAGTCGGAGCTGGGTCGGCCATGGGCTTCCCGACTGCGATCCAGCTCGATGAACAGGGGCAGGGTGGCCACCTTTTCGCCACGCCGCTGCTGAACAACGGCCAGCCCATCGGGGGCGATGACCGGCGTCGGTTTGTCGCCGTTAAAGAAACTGGCACCTTGCTCACCCACCCAGGTCAGCGACCAGTCCTCACCCCGCAACCGCACCGCTTCGGTCAGCCGGACATAGAGTTCGGCTACCAGCAGATCGTGCAAAACCTGGTCACGCTTTAGGTGGCGGTGGCCGATGGTCGGATTGATCTCTTCCTTGAGCCACAGCCAACCGGCTGCGCCGACGGTATAGACTTTTCGCGGCGGCAGTCCCCACGCCTTCATGCCGGCATTGGGCATGCGCGCTCCGCCGATGATGTTCTGTTTAAGCAGGAAGTAAAGACGATTATAAGCCGTGCTCTCTTTGGCTTGGGGCCACCACAGCCGCCGGACTTGGTCCAGGCTGAGGACGTTGAGTTCGCGCAGACATTCGACCAACCCCTCGTCCCGGCCGGTCAGCCGGCCCCGGTTAAGGAGCTCAGCCAACTGCGCTCTGACCTGCTGGCGATCAATTTTGGCCGGCGGCGTGGCAAAAATCTTGGCTGCATTGCCGGTGGCGTTGATGGCGAGCTGTTGGTGTTCAGTTGTGATTGGCATCGTTTTCTCCTTTGGTCATTTGTCCCTGGTCACTGGTCATTTATTTTCAAACAAGAGACCAATGACAAATGACAGAGGTATAGTAATTACGTCTCGGTCATATCTACAGTGCATAACGCTCCGTTGCATTTGAGCAGCAGTCGATTGGGTGGCAATCGCTTCAAATCGGTCGGGCGAATGTCGGGCAGGGACTGCTGCACCCAGGCCGGCACCTCGTCCAGACGGGATAGCAGCAGCGACGAAGGTTGCGCGTAGCCTGGTTTGGCCTGGGCCCGCGCCGATGATAGAACCAGGCGGGCATTAGGAAACGCGGTCAGGCGTTCAAGCCAGCCCTCAGCCTGGAGTTCGTGCAGAAAGATCAGAGGCGCGTGCGCTTCACTCCAAGCCGTTAGCAGCGTATTCAAGGCCAGCAGCTGGGAGATAATGTAAGTTGACAGGCGCCGGCGTGGATCAGGCAGCCGCCAGAACAGGCTCTGGCCGCTGCCGAGAGCTGCCAGCGGCTCCAAGTAAGGACCGCGCCAGAGGACGCTGTACTCCGGCAAATCCAACAGAGCGTTGAGCCGGTCACGTAGGTGGGCCAGGCGCAGGTGCATATCAAAACTGGAGGTTAGGCGCCCCTCGCGCTGCCACCAGTCCCACAAATTATCATCGAGCAGACCGCTACCCGCCCAGGTTCCGAACCCCACCAGCTTCAGAAAGTCGGGCGCTTGCAGGGCTTCGCACAGCCCAGGCACATCCAGGACCAGGCCGCGCTCCTGAGCCACCAGGGCGGTCAACATCACCGCCACCTGGGTGTGGCGGAAGGCAGCCAATCCCAGACCGGCAGCGGTCACGCCTTGTTCACGCAGCCAGACCGGCCAACCGGTCGCAAGTGCCCTGACTCTGGCCTCCGCCGCATGAGGCAGCCACAACGGATTGAGCCGGAAGCGGCTCTGGGCCGG
>JAGRCC010000670.1 GCA_020433785.1 Anaerolineae bacterium | reverse complement strand
AGGCGATATGCGGCGTGGTCACGACATCGTCACGGCTGAGCAGCGGGTGATCGGGTGGTGGGGGTTCGATGTCGAACACATCGAGGCCCGCGCCGCGCAGATGGCCTCGTTCCAGGGCATCGAGTAGGGCCGCTTCATCGACCAGGCCGCCGCGGGCGGCGTTGATCAAAATCGCGCCTGGTTTCATCAGCGCCAGCCGATCGGCGTTGATCAGCCCCAATGTTTCCGGCGTGCGAGGTATGTGTAGTGACAGCACATCGACCGTCGGAAGCAACCTGTCCAGCGACGGCATCAACTCAACTCCGATGGCCGCGGCCTGTTCCGGCGAGACAAAAGGATCGACCGCCGCCGCCGTCATGCCCACGCCTTGAGCCAATTTGGCCACTCGCTGGCCGATCCGACCTAATCCAACCAGCCCCAGCCGCGCGCCGTCGAGTTCGAAGCCGGTGTAACGGGCGAAATAATCGATGCGCTCTCGCTTTTGTAACGTGCGGGTGAACCAGGTCAACTGCTTGGCAACCGCAAAAAGCAGGGCCAGCGTGTGTTCCGCTGTCGCAATAGTCGGCGCATCGGGCGTGTTGCACACGGCCACACCCCGTACGGTAGCGTCGGGAATGACCACATTATCAACGCCAATGCCGGTTCGCGCAATCACCTGCAAGTGGGGGGCCTGATTCATCAACGTCCCATCGTAAAGCAGATTCGAACCGGCGATAATCGCTTGCGCTTCAGTAAGATCAGGCGTGTTGGTGCCGGCGCCGATGGCCACGGCCACCTGCTCCAGTAGATGAGCATGCTTGGGCGGCAGCGGCCGTTCAAACCAAACTTTGAACATAATGCCCTCCTCTGAAAATATAGTCGTCAGATGCTGGTAGTCGGTAGTCAGATATTTTCATTGTGGGTGTCATTTCAACTGAGCCTGTTAGGCGCTTCAAATTATGGCGATCAATCATCAGCGATCAGCTTTGCTTGCGCCCGGCAGCGGTTTGAAAAAGTTGGTTACCCGCGCCGAGCACAGCAACTGACCGCTTTCCAGGTGATAAATATCGACCTGATGGAAAACTAAAGAACTAGTCTGGCGCAAGACGCGCCCCACGGTTTTTAGCGTGCCATCCTTGGCCGAGCGAATGTGCGAGCCATTGATTTCAATGCCAACCGGCGCTTCTTTGGTCATGTCGGCCAGATAGGCCGAATGCATGCTGGCGGCGGTTTCGGCTAGCAGCATATTGACGCCGCCATGTACTAACCCCATCGGCTGGCGGGCGGCGTTGGTGATGGGCATCCGCAGTTCTATCTGCTCGTCATCGATGGAAATAGCTTCAATGCCCATGACTTCCATAGCGGTATTTTTACAGGCGGCATTAAGCGCCTCAAGAGTCATGTGAGGTTTCGAATTGTGATGATGTTTCAAATGCATTTTATGACAACTTTCACAAACTATTTGCGCGTGGTATACTTTCAATCCTAAAATTTTAGCCCATTATACCCATCATTACAAAGGAGCTTGATTAATGAGCAAAGTCCGTGTGGCGATCATCGGTGTTGGCAACTGTGCTTCATCTTTAGTTCAAGGCGTTACCTTTTACGGCAACGCTCCTAAAGATGAATTTGTACCGGGGCTGATGCACGTTGAATTAGGCGGCTACCACGTCGGTGATATCGAATTTACCGCCGCCTTCGATGTCGATCACAATAAGGTTGGTAAAGACCTGTCGGAAGCCATCTGGGTTGAACCTAACAACACGATTAAATTCGCCGATGTACCCCACCTGGGCGTTCCGGTCTATCGCGGGATGACCCACGATGGGCTTGGCAAATACGTGAGTCAAAAGGTCAAAAAGGCCCCCGGTCCCACCGATGATATCGTTGGTATTTTGAAGGAGACGCAAACCGATATCGTCATCAGTTACCTGCCGGTTGGTTCGGAAATGGCGACCAAATGGTATGTGGAACAAATTCTTAAAGCCGGCTGTGGCTTTGTTAACTGTGTCCCCGTATTTATTGCCCGAGAACGGTATTGGCAACAGCGATTTGAAGAACTGCGGTTGCCGATTGTGGGTGATGATATCAAAAGCCAGGTAGGTGCGACCATTGTCCACCGGGTGCTGACCCGTCTATTCCGTGATCGGGGTGTGAAAATTGAGCGAACCAGCCAGCTTAATGTCGGTGGCAATATGGATTTCTACAACATGCTCGAACGCGAGCGGTTAGAGAGCAAAAAAATCTCTAAAACCAACGCGGTCACCTCGCAGCTTGACTACCAACTCCCTGAACAAGATGTGTACATTGGCCCCAGTGATTATGTTCCCTGGCTGACCGATCGCAAATGGGCCCATATTCGGTTAGAAGGCCGTACCTTTGGCGATGTACCACTCAATCTGGAACTCAAGTTAGAAGTCTGGGACAGCCCCAATTCGGCCGGCGTCGTCATCGACGCGGTCCGCTGCGCTAAACTGGCCCTTGATCGGGGCATCGGCGGATCGCTGCTGGCGCCATCAGCCTACTTTATGAAGTCACCTCCGGTACAATACTCCGACGATGAGGCTTTGGATCGTCTGGAAGCGTTTATCGCCGGTCAGGAAGAAACATTCAATCTGACAGCCACAGTTGCTAAAGACAGCGAGCCGTCAGAATAAATTGATCGAGAGATTAGGAGATCGTACCTTTGATCTCCTAATCTCTCTTTCGACTTGCTAATCTCAAGAAGTCAGTCGATTTCATGTAGTTAAGCGGCAATATAGACATAATAAAAAAGTCACACTTTTTCAGTGTGACTTTTAAGATAGAGCGGGCGATGAGATTCGAACTCACGACCTTCTCCTTGGCAAGGAGACGTTCTACCACTGAACTACGCCCGCAAAACGAATGTAGAATTTGGAATGGAGAATGAAGAAATTTCTAAATTTTCTATTCTACATTCTCAATTCTTAAGGCAGGGGTGGCAGGAATCGAACCCGCAACCTTCGGTTTTGGAGACCGACGCTCT
>JAGRCC010000669.1 GCA_020433785.1 Anaerolineae bacterium | reverse complement strand
GGTTCGTGAAGTCATCGATTTAACTTCGTCTCTGCAATGATGATACTTTACCTCAAGGTAATTTGATTAGCAAAGTTCTTGAGAAAGGGAGTTCGGATAAGGATGAAGCACTTCAGACCCACACTCCCTCTCAGCTTTTTAAAAGATGTAAATTATGGCGTATTTGCCGCAAATACCTGTCCGACAGTATCAATGCAGACCGAAGAAGGTGATCCAACTAAGCGAACCCAGCTATTCCTCGCCCCCAAAGACTCCAAAGCAGAATAAGGTATAACTTGACCGCTATATGGATTCCAAACCCAAAAAGCCGGTGAAAGATCATACCCGATAGCGTAGCCATTTAATGATTGATACCATACATTTTGGAATGGCAAATAGCCTATCCCCGGAACAAAAGGGCAACCATAATCTAGCGGCGGCGCTGGTAATGTTTCAAGCGGGCTGGACAAATCAGGGGTTGGGAGATTTGGCGCTGAGTCCTCCGGTGTGGACTGAGGCTGGATCTGGATAGTCTGTATTGCGCGAGAATCGGTTCCCAGAATTTCAGGTACACTTTCCCATCCGGTTAAGAAAGCGATTAGCGCTATCAATGAGGCCATGAAACTGACGATAACTATCAACGGTTTATTGGCCAGACCGGAATTTTCAGATTGCTTTGCCATCATATCCTTCTTTCTTGATAAACCCGACCGGTCAGGTTTTTTGGGACCTGGCCGGTCGGGTCTATTCAATCTTATTAATCTTAGGGACAACTAGACTTATCCGGCTGAGTCGCCACACAATATGAGGCGCCGGTGCCACCACTGTTGACGAGCCGCACATAATATTTCTCATTGTGTTGTACCCCACTGGTCCACTCAAACTCGACCGTTTGGTCATCGCCATCCCGGTTACCTTTTTTGGTCCCTACACCGGTATTAGCCGGGAGCGGGTAGGACGGCGGCCAAGCTGGAATGTTGTTGCTGTGATAAATCTGCATCTCGAATTGGTCCGTGTTTTTGACAAAGGCGATCAAGGTTGCTTCGTTGTTTTGGTCGGTATTAAAGGTGTACCACGTCTCTTGACCGGGATTGAGCCAGCCGGAGAAACTGTTGCCCCAAAGTTGAATAGGGGTTGGCCCTGGTGACGGCACCGGGGCCGGTGGCGTCACCAGGTTGGTCGCCACCGGCAGGTCTTCGATAGCCCCATTTGTTAATCGGATGAACCGGCTAGCGACCCATCCCGTTTTTTTTTGAGCCGGCTCAACTTCGACCCAGTCCGCCGCTTCGGTGCGCTGAAGGACAGTCACCGCATCGCCCTGATTGAGACGATCCTGCCGGGGATAATTCTGTCCCGGGCCGGTGCGGAGGTTGACATTGTTTTGGGTAACGGTACCGGCCAGCGAGGCTAAATCCGGGTCCACAACGAAACTGCGCCAAATCTGGGCCAAGGCATCTATATCCGCCTCGGAAACTATCCTGACTTGTAACACCACCAAAAACTCGTCTTTCTCATCTTTAGGCTCTGCCGCAACGACGGCGAGGATTGTCTCCGATCCCCCACACTCTACCCAAATATCCATTTCACCCTCATACAACTCGTCCTCGTAAGGCTTCCGCTCTTCGTAGGAGCAATCCTCCGAATAATCCTGGACATCTAGCGCCTCATCGACCTCCATTTCGATTTTGGTTGTCGCCCCGAAAAACAGTCCCGGTACCGACCAACTATCTGCATAATCTTGCAGGTCAGGTGAAGCCAAAAGTACTGCGTCAAAAGGGCTATCGGTATCTGGAATGCTTCCGTAAACATCAGACCACGTCGTTGGAATTTTGACTTGAAGCTTGCCGCTCTCATCAGTTACCGAGGTGTACTCATACTGTGTCGGGGGGGTGGACCCATTACCACCTGCTCCTCCACCAATATTGCCTCCAACAATATTGCTTGGAATCGGAACCAGTTGGAGCGGATCACCATTTAACTCGCCGGCCAAGAATTGATCGCTCGCATAGCGCCTTACTACAACCTTCATCCGCTCTGTTGTATCGTGGCTGCGTAATATTCGGCAGTAGTCGGATTTGGTTCCGTCCTCGCCCAGAAAGACATTTTCCAATAAGTAAATAATGTCGCCGGGTTTAATGCCGGCTTCAAAGGCCGGTGAACCGGTGGCAACCGCCGACACCCAGATACCGTATTCAGCAATGGCTACCCCATTGACACCAATAGAAGTCACGTCATTCTCAGCACTTAACTCCTCTATTAAGCCCTGAACTTCGTCGCGGGTGATGGCATAGTACTGGTTTGTACTGGAATTGCCGGCGTAATTAATGCCAATTACTTGGCCGTTCACGGCAACTAGCGGGCCGCCGGAGTTGCCGGGATTGATCGTGGCGTCGTGCATTACTACGTTGCGAACCGAGGCCCAAGATGACTCACCGTTAGCATTGAGCTGCGAGATAATACCGCGTGTTAGGGTAAACTCCTCAACGCCACCCGGATAACCTGCGGCTCGAACCTCCAAATTGACCTTGATATCGTCCTCGTACCATTTTAAGTAACGGAAGTCGCTGCCTTCCGTAATCTGGATCACGGCCAGATCGGAACACTCAGATAGACCAAGAATTTTGGCTGCCCGCGGCCGGTCTTCATCGCCAACATAGACTTCGATGCTGCCGCTGCCGTTGACGACATGGCTGTTGGTCACCGCAATGCCGTCCGAGTTGATGATAAAGCCGGTTCCGCTAAATTGACCATTTATGGTCGTCTCTTCCGGCTCAACATAACTTCCTTTGGCAACGATCCGAATCACGGCCAGGTGGACATCGTCTAAAGTCCCTACATCCAGACCATCATCAGGTATGACTTTTGTTGGCTCAGATGTGGGAGTGGGTGTCTCATCTAGGATACCAGGAAGGGTTGCAGTGGGCTCCGGTATGGGTGTGGGGTCTGGTCTAAATATTTCGGCAACTCCTGGGATGAAGTTACAGGCCAACAATAGCCACGTGACAATTAGCAAGGCAAAGCGAACAAAGATAGATTTGGTGGGTTTTGGAAACATTTTCTACTCCTTATTTCGTTATTAAATATTTATTCTTAAATGTTTGGATGCAGCCTCGGTTTGATGTGAGGCTGTTTGGATGATACCAACTGGTTAGGTGAACAAGTACTTGCTTAATAACAGTATCGCATAAATCACGGGGCCGATCACTGGTAAGGCGCTGAATTTTCACTGAAAAAGTAAAAAATCGGCCTTGTTATTAAATGATAACAAGGCCGATCCAAATCAATTTACTTCGCCGGATTTACGGCCACAACAATTTGCAACTCTGTCGAATGGGCTGGCCTTTATTCATGGCGCAGGTCCTCTAATGTCGCTTCATCAAACGGGTTCTGGTCAGCTTCCAGTATCCTAATCCAGGCTTCCCGTTTGGAAAGATGTGTCTCATAATCATCGTTGAGTCTAAACCAATCCACGGCAAACTTAAAGTCTTCAAGAGCTCCTGAATAATCTCTTCGTAAGGCCCGCGCTACCCCCCGTGTATCGCGTCGGCCACCGTCGTTGGGAGCGAGTTCAACAGCCCGTTCGCAATATTCAAAGACTTCATCAACTCGACCTGTGAGGCTTCCCCACCAGCAAAGATTATTAAGAGCGTCAACGTATTCGGGATCAAGTTCAATGGCTTTTTTGAAATCGGCTATTGCTTCATCGTATAGTTCTTGCCCCCTATAGGCATTACCACGATTAAAGTAGGACCACCGGTACTTAGGATTAAGCTCAATGGCTGTATTGTAATCTACGATGGCTTTTTCATACTGTTCTGAGTTAGCATAAGCAATACCGCGATAGTTATAAGCGTCAACGTATTGAGGATCAAGTTCAATGGCTTTGCTGTATTCTTCGATCGCTTTATCATACTGTTCCTGTTCGTTATACACATCGGCGCGGTTAAACTGTTCAGCCAAGGTTAAAGGAGTCTCCGGGCACGTCAATTCATAAGGCCGGTCTCCCAAATACCGGTCCCATTCAGCTTGGGTTAAATTGCGACCAGCCAGACGACAGGCCTGAGCTTGCCACCGGTCATTCCCCATCAGCCACCCAAAAACTAAACCATTACTACCCACAGATACCATTGTGTCTCCATTCGGGCTGAAGGCCATGCTTTGCACCGCCAGCACTTCGTCAACCAGGGGACGTCCTAAGGGCTGGCGGCTGGCCACATCCCAAAAAATAACTTTATGATCATCCCAACTGGCAGAGGCTAGTATCGTCCCATCCGGGCTGAAGCGAACGTCAGTCACCCAACTGCCGTGGTCGACCAACGGTTGACCAAACGGTTGCCCGGTTTCGACGTTCCAAATCCTGACTGTGTTATCAGCACTGCCGGAGGCCAGCAGTTTCCCATCCTCCGGGCTGAAAGCCACGCTGTAAACCTCATTTTCATGGCCGCTAAGTTCTTTGACCCTTTCTTGTTGCTCGACATCCCACAAAATGATGGTCTTGTCATCACTGCCGGAGGCCAGCAGCTTTCCATCGGGACTGAAGGCCACGCTTCTAACCCAATCGGTGTGGCCGGTGAGTTCGGTTAATTGCTCTTGTTTCTCAACGTCCCATAAGATAATGGTCTTGTCATTACTGCCAGATGCCAGCAGCTTTTTATCCTCCGGGCTGAAGGCCACGCTTCTAACCGAATCGGTGTGCCTGGTGAGTTTGGTTAATTGCTCTTGTTTCTCAACGTCCCACAAGATAATGGTCTTGTCATCACTGCCGGAAGCCAGCAGCTTTCCATCCGGGCTGAAGGCCACGCTTCTAACTGAATCGGTGTGGCCGGTGAGTTCAGTTAATTGCCCTTTGTCCCATAAGATGATCTTATTGTCAGCCGTACCAATGGCCAGGATTTGCCCATCGGGACTATAAGCCACGCTTCTAAGCTCATCTTCACCTTTATACTCGAAGGGGCGATAGGCTAGATTCGATGGTTTCGACATCTCTCGGAGGATCACTGTCCCATCTGCACTGGCCGAGGCCAGAAAGTGACCCTTGGGTCTGAAGCTTACGGCAGTAACCGCGGCTCGATGCCCTTGCAGCGGTTGCCCAAGCGGTTGGCGAGTGGTCACATCCCACAATCTGATCGTTTTATCCCAACTACCTGAGGCCAACGTTTGACCGTCGGGGCTGAAAGCCAGACTCAGAACATTATTGGTATGACCGGTTAGAATCTTGGGATCATGCAATTCATACGGCTGAAAGGCTACGTCCCACAAGATAATCTTACTATCGCGATCTCCCGAGGCCAGGATGGTTCCATCCGGGCTAAAAGCCAGACTTGAGACGTAATCGGTATGTTCCTCCGTACGTTGGTCTACTTTACGTCCGTGGGTCACATCCCACAAGACAATCGTCGTGTCCCGACTACCCGAGGCCAGAATGGTGCCATCTGGGCTAAAAGCCAGACTGATAATAGCGTCGCTGTGCCCCTCCTCCAGCGTCTGCTGTTGCTGGCCGGTTTTAACGTCCCATATTATAATCTTTTGATCCTTTCCGGCCGTCGCCAACCATTTTCCGTCAGGGCTAAAGACCACAGCATTGACAGCGTCCTTGTGCCCGGTAAAGCGATACAAAGGTTGGCCTTTTTCAATATTCCAGAGAATGACCACCCCGTCACCGCTAGCCGAGGCCAAGATGTTATCATCGTTCGGGCTAAAAGCCACCTCTTCTATCCAGCGGGCATGACCGATCAAACGGGCGTGGCGTTGGTTGGCAGCGATATCCCACAATACAATAGTTGCATCGTCACCTCCTGTGGCCAGCGTTCGACCATTGGGACTGAACGCAACAGTATTTACGTCCCCCACATGCTCACGGATGTAGACAGCCAACTGCGGGTTAGCGGTCAAGCCGGTTAGCAGACTGTGGCGGAATTCGTTACTACCGGAGTCTGACTCAGGCGCTATACGTTCCGCCTCCAGACCCAAGAGTAAGGCCAAATCAGGCTGACTGTCCGCCAAGCTGAGCGCTTGGGCAGCCAATTTCTGGGCTAGGGCTGTATTAGCGGCAGCATCAGCTTGAAGGTATAGAAACCCTGCAACCCCTACCAACACCATCATTAGCATCAGACCAGCCACAGCAATCGTCAGCCCGGTCATGAGTGTTCTAATAAATCGCTGTTGCTGCCGGCGCTGCTCCTGCTGCTCCCGCTGTTGTAGGGCAATACTACTTTCAATAAACGACCGCTCACCATCGCTCAGGTCGTCGGCCCGGTTGTCCAGCCAATTTTTAGCCTCGTCCAGCAAAGTACCGTGCAGTAAATTCCTTTCGTCCCGTTGGCTTGTTTCCCATTCCCATAGTGGGGCGCGCAGCCGCTCCTGCCAGATATGAAAAACATGGTCTTCTTCAAGCCAGGTCTGTAACCGGCTCCAACTCCGAATTAAGGCCTCGTGGACCACTTCAACCGTCTCTTCCCCGGCCGCATTACGGTTGGTAACCACCAAGCGGGCCTTGGCCAAATGCTGAACCAGCGGCCAGCCCGCTTCAATTTCCTGTCGCTTCGCCACCCGGCGCGTATATTTAGCCCCTTCGCTGGGTTGCGTTAAGCGCAAAAAGAGACGGCGGCAAAGCTGCTCCTCGGCTTCCGTCAGCGTTTGGAACGCTGCTTCGGCCCGCTGTTGGAGCGCGCCGGTCGCCCGGCCAATCTTCTTATAGGCAGCGTGGGAGAAACAATGTTCCTCCTGTTGATCCCACAATTCACGCAAGGCGTGCTGTAATAGGGGCAGTCCGCCGGTTCGGCCTTGGATATCATTGGCAATAACCTCAACCAAACCAGGCTCGAAAAAACAGCCCGTCTGGCGAGCCGGCGCTTCAATCGCACGCTGCAGGTCGTTCCCGGACATCGGGCTGACTACGGTTTGATGATCTTCTGATAAGAGTTGGGCCAGTTTGGGGTACGTTGCACACTCGCCGTAAAAATCGGCCCGCAGGGTAATCAGGACAATAATGGGAGTCTCCGGGGTTTGAGCAGCATAGAGTAGATTATTCAGCAGCGCCTGGCGCTCCGTCTCATCCTTGCACAGCGTAAAAAGTTCTTCAAACTGATCGACCAGGATCACAAAGGTTTGCTCATTATCTTGGGCGGATAACAGTTGCTGAATAATAGCGGTCAAAGCTCGCTCATTTTCGAGCAAAGAAGGGGCTGCATCGGGAATGTTAACCGGGGGTTGGCTTTGTTGTCCCACTGAAATAAGGGCCTGAGCCAGACTCGTCAATGGATCGGCCCCCGGCCGGAAGATAACATCGTGCCACTGTTCGCTGCCGGGCAGCGCGCCGCGCCGTAGCGATGCAATAACGCCGGCCCGGGCCAGCGACGATTTACCGCTGCCGGAAGGACCGACAATAGCCAGGAAACGCGGCCTGGACGGTAATGCGGGGTCAACTTTTTTTAGAGATCGCTGCGTTAATGTCTCACGGCCAAAGAAGTGGGCCGCATGTTCCACATCGAAAAATTCCAGACCGCGATAGGGACAGGGCGGAATATAGCTTTCCAGAATTCCGTCTGCAAAAGCCAAGGCTGCTACCGCGCCCCAAAAAGCAATCTGTTTGGGCAGCGGAGCCTCCGGCACGGTGTTGAGATTGCGATAGCGTAACGTCCCAATCATGTGCAGGGCCAGGCCCTGGTAATATTCGCGATAGTCACCCGGCTTAAACAGAAATTCGGTGGCAGTGCGGCGGATAATCATGAGCATCGCCAGCGGTTTCTCCAGGGCCGGATCTAAAGGTGACGGCTGAAAACGGTTATCGTGTATCATGGCCCAGTGTAACTGCTGGTAAAAATTAATAACAAGCGGAAACACAGCCAACTGATAACGATCTAAAAACTCAGCCACCAGAGTTGTCATAATTGCTGTTTCCAATCGGAGAAAATCGTGTAAGATGTGATCCTCACGCGCTTCGGAAAAATCAATCAGGCGTACATCCGGCAGTTCCGGCAAGACCAGGATATTCTCCACATTGAAATCGCCGTGGATTTTACCGATCCTGACATTCGGGCTGGCAGACAACAGTTTTGGCAAGGCGGCAATAGGGTTGGGCAAACGCAATCCGTCTGGCCACATGTATTCGGCTTGGTTCAGATCCACCGTTGAACCAAGCGCATTCGCTGCTTCGTCGGTTAGCTGATCGTGCCGGGTTTTGAGAATCTTACCCTCAATAGAAGAAACAATCCGGCCAACCTCCCAATCTAGTTGGTTATTCGGTACGTGGATACGGACACGGTAGGATAAAGCGCGGTCACGAGCCGCCTGCGGATGGTCCAGGGTCACTTCCAGGCGCTGCCCTTGGTCAATTGCTTCAATTTCGATCACCATAAATCCTTCGAGCCGCACGAAGGTATCGGCTTTAAGTTTGTCATCAGGGGGCGGCAATTGGGCGTCGATGACGAAAGGGGTTGTGTCGGGCGGCAGGGTCTCGGAGCTAACCAGGACATTCACCGGTAACAAGCTGTCATAGCCCTTTCTCAAATGAAATTTTGGAAAAGGCCGGCTGTACTGCGCACTGGGCCGGACAAGCGTCATCAACCGCTGCATTACCTGCTCAATAGCGGTCACCTCCGCTTGTGGTACATATTTACGCAAGCTGGTCGTCTCCCGAAAACCACCGCCGACCAGGGAATAACATAATCCCCCCAAATCCTCCCCCAGCATTAGAACCGGTTCGCGGACAAGCTCAGCTTTTTCGGCGATATTGCGACCAATACTCCCATCAAACCCTTTCACTTCTGCCTGTACCAAATTATGGCCCGCTAATTTAACCACCACCGGCAGTTCGCTTTGTTCACTTTTCTCGGTAACTTGAATGGGGTGGGCTAAAAAGACTTCGCTGCCGCTAAAGCCTTCGGTAAATTTCTCCTCAATAACAAGGCGACCGCAGCCAACGAACATCGCTTCTAGAAGTTCGCGGCTACCCGGCGGTAATTCCAATCTTTTTGGGTTTTCAACGGTAGGGGCGGGTTGCACATTTCGCAAATTAAGATTAACCACATATCGGTCACCGTTTGACCCTTGAGCAATAAGAAGCAAAAGTTGGTCGCGCACGCGATGTAGCGCTTTCTCGATGGATAGAGATTGATAGCCGTTATTCGCGAACAGGTCTTGTAGCGTATTTTCTATTGTGGGTTTATCAGCCAAGAGAGGGATTACTTCAGGTTTAAAGATGATTTCTACGCTCATCGTCATCCTCCTTTAGTCGGTTAGACAGGTGATGCTATGCCCATTCGATAGCTCGATCGATGGGTTTCACCGGGAAAAGATTTTTATAGTGTGCTCTAAAGTGCGGGAAATAGTAACGGGTATTGCAGAGAACTGGCTACCCTAATTAACGGGCGTTCAACGGCCGGCCTTCCGGGTAAAAGCGATACCCCCCTTCCGGTCTACCGCGCCAGTTGACGATATAATGAGGATCGCCGCTATCGTCGCCTATTTTCTTGCGTACTCTCATAATCAAAGCTTGCAAATCAGTTTTATCTTTATTCCAATTGTTACTTTTTCTTCCCGTTCGCCGGTGCATTGTATCGCTTTCGTCATCATCAGCTTTAGGCCAAACGGTATCAATGAGAGTATCATAGGTGTGAGATTTATGCGGGTTTAGAATAAGAATTTGAAGTAATGTTTTTTCAAGAGGTGTGATATCTTCCAAAGGTGTATTTCCCTGATAAATCACTTCCGTATTCTTTTCAATCCAAATACGGCCGCGAGCGCCGGGACCAATACGCTCAATATATTCAGCCCACAACTTGCTTTTTATTTGCCAGCCTCGCTCGGTTCTAACACAAATCCCCTTGGTTATCAGGCCTGTTAACACAGCCCCGTATGTCTCATCAATTTGGTTTATTATCTGTTCAATCTGTTCTCGATCGTCGCCGGCTTCTTGAACTCGCTGCATTTCCATACAGACGGCATCGTAAAGGGCGCTCTGTTCTTCTTCGGTCAATCCGCTCCACAATCTTTTAAAGCGATGCTCGAACAAGTGGTCATTAGCCAATAAATTCAACCATTGTTCTGGTGGGGGTTTGGGGTTTTGCTGCACACACCAGGCCGTGATAAAGCGGAGCAGTACCGGAAAACCACCGCTTAAATCTAAGATGGCCTGGAGTTCATTGTCAGCTAACGACTCGGAGGCGGCATAAAGACCTTGGTTGATCACCAACCGCGAGTCTTCCTCATTCATTGGACCAATCCAGCACACATGGCCGTCCAAGAGCGTGTACATCTCGCCTAAAGCCTCCGGATCAGGTAGGTAGATTACTTCCTTATGCATACCAACAATAAACGACAACATTTCTTTATATGAATCTCGGAGGCCACGTAAGGTAGCAAATAGCCTGGGGTCAGCTTCCTGACAAAAGTCATCAAAATGATACAACGCCAACGTCGCCCGTATGCCTTCAGCCCGAAAAGCTCGAAGGGTTTCATACAACGCGCTTTGGGCGAGAAAGGGATTTTGGGTGGCGCGATGTTCCCGGTAGAGTTCGGTTACGGCCTCACGCAAACTACTGGGTAGTCGGTCGCTTACCCAATAAAAGGCTCTTAAGATGACAAGGTATAGTGTAACTGTGTCATTCGTAGGCAGATGATTAAGATCCACCGGGATAACCGCCATCTGGTCGGCTTCGTCGCCAAGATATGGCCGCAGCGCATCCGGTCGGTGACAGAGAAAATTGAGAAAATTGTTTTGTCCGCAACCTGACAGGCCAACTACGGAGCCGCTCTCGCCGGCTCGCAGCCAGTGACAGACTCGTCCCATTTCTTTGGCGCGATAGGTCACAGGGATGTTTTCAATAGCTCTGAGGGTGTTCATGGAGGTCTCTCTCCTTATCGGCTGCATTATAATCCCTGATAAAACTCAAACAAAATAGTACAGATTTAGTAATTGCAACAATTGATCGCGCATATAACAAAAGTGAATTATTGAAACACCTGTCGGTAAAAAGCTTAAAAATTTTAAGCTTTCTCTGAAGTTGGCTTGATCTGTATTGCCTCGTGCAATCGGTCTAATACAGCCGGATGACCGGCGATAATCGGTTCCGGGGCATGGCGACCATGCAACAATGCGCTCAATTCAACCAGCGTAGCCGATTGTAGATACCGCAATTCTCCTCCCGCTTGTTGCAAGATAAGCGCACCGGCAGCTAAATCCCATAAATAAGCCCTGGGGATAAAGGCGCCCGTCGCCGAACCTCGGGCCGTATAAACCAAACTGGTCGCAACACTACCTAATGTACGAGTCCGCTCAACGTTTATCTGGAAGTTATGATGGGCGCGAGCATTTGTGGCCAGGAAACCCTTTATGCCCCAGTCGGCTTGTACAGTCCAATGCAGACGTTGGTTTTTCCAGATCGTAATATGCGGAGTAACGTACGTTAAATCATCGAGCAACGGCATATAGTACAAACCTATTTTGGGCTGTCCGTCTTGTAGTAGCGCTATGGAAATCCCCCAACCAGGCAGGCCGCAAGTAAAGATGGTTGTTCCGTCTAACGGATCGATAACCCAAGTATAAGGCGATCCGGTTTGCTTATGCCCGTTTTCTTCAGTTAACAAATTATGATCGGGATATTTTTGTTGGATCTTACTTGCCAAGAAGTTTTCTATCGCTAAATCAGTCGTTGTCAGCAGGGTATCGTCGGTTTTAGCTGGTAGAAGGCTAACATTTTCGAAATCTTTCAGAGCTAATTGCCCTGCTTCTCGAATCCAAATTTTGGCGTCTTCTAGAATTTTCAACAAATCAGGTCGAACTTCGGGAAAATAAGGAATACTCATTGTTAAACTCCAGCTGGGCTGAATATAATTATGATTGCATTCTGCGGTATTTATTTTATAACGCCATACGAGCTAAGTCACTGAAAAAACAATGATAATGTACTGAAAAACAGTTTGGTAACTTGAGGATATAGCAGGAGCAGGGTTAACTTCTCTCCGTGAAGTAACCTACCAATTGTCCAGAACCCCCTCCTCCACTACAATCGATGTTATGGCTCTATCAGATACCTTTCAAGCGCATAGACCGCCGAATTTTACCGGTCGGGGCGATGCCCACTTGCCGGGCATTATCAAAGACCTGCGGCGGTTTTTGGCCGAAATTCAAAACGAATTTACGTACGATACGCTGCGCCTGCCGGCTCAGGAACTGCCGGAGTTGGCTTACGTCTTGGTTGAATTTGGCGAGGATATTCACGCCAACATTGGCATATGGACAGCGCTGGAACAGTACAATCGCGACTTATTTGGCACGCCTTTGCCCCTGACCCTGCGGTCCGAAGCCATCACCAATAAGCCGCCGGAGTTGGTCGACCGCTTGCACCATCTGCTGTGGGTGATTTATCACGAAATTGAGCCGGAGCTGACCCTGGCGCCGCAGCATCAGGATTTACAGCTGCTGGCTCAAGCCGTGGCCACCTTTCTCGATGATCGGTTGGCGGCCGTTCCGCGCCAGTCAGGTATCAAACAGTTTTTGGCCCAACCTAATCGCTTCGGTTGGGATGTCAAGCAAAAGCTGGTTTGGCTAGGATACCACGCTTACCTCTTTCGCTACCCGTGCCAAAATTACATCGCGGACAACGGAGGCCGGGTCGATATCGGCATCATCGATGACTTTATCTGCCAGGAAACCACCCGTTGGTCGGGGCTGGGCGTCATCGATATTTTGGCCGGCCTGCTGCCGCTGTCGACGGCCCAAAGGAAAAACCTGCGCGGCTGGTACGAACGCCACATGGCCTTTTACGAGATGTTATCCCTCAAAAGCGTTACCCTGCACGTCATTAATCTCATCAATAACCAACCCTATAAAATCCGCGTTGATAAGGATATCAACTATTTCAAGCCGGGCCATATTATCTTTGGTTCATTAGTGCCCTGGGAAGGGCGGTGGTACTGGTCCGGCGAACAGAAAGCGTATCCTGCATTTCCCGAAGCAACGAAGCAGCAAGTGGTGGACGATATGCTCCGCCGGATGCCCAACGTTGTTTATCGCTATGACGTCAACCGGCTCAACCATGCCAAGGAAACCCTCAGCCGCCTATCGGCCAACTTCGTGAGCTATCACGGCGATAATCTGGCCGTTTATGCCGACGGCAGCACCATGAATGCGGATATGCAGCGCATGTATACGCTGTCGAATGAGGCGATGCTCGAAGCCGAACGCACAAAGACGAAGCAAAAAGTGACCGCCATCTCCACTCAACCGCAACTGTCGCATCCGCCGGAACTAGTTGCCAGTCAAGATGGCGTGGCCGTATTCTTTAACCCCGACGAAGGGCCGGAAATCTTCAACCATTTCGATATTCTTGTCAGCGCCTTGCAAAAACAGGGGGAGGGTTTGAGCGAAGACGAAACCTTGGCCGTGCAGGGCCTGATTGAATCCGATAGTCTTAGCCCCCACTTTGTCCGCCGCCTCTTGCAAGATTACAGCGATGCCTCCATCGCCGCCGCCTACCTCATCGATCAGCCGCCCGATTATTATCTGGACTATCTCCTGCGGCGGTACAAAGGCCATTTCTATCGACGCCGCTATCCCCACCTGACCGTGGTAGGGTAAGCCGTATAAGACCTGACAGGTTTTCAAACGTACCTTAATGCGGCTCAATGTTCCGAACAACATTGTTTTTTCTCAGAACAGTATCTCCAAAACCTGTCAGGTC
>JAGRCC010000668.1 GCA_020433785.1 Anaerolineae bacterium | reverse complement strand
GCATGCTTTTAGCGGGAATCTATCGTCATAAGACCGGTTGGATGCCCGATAAAAACATTCGGGCATGACCATTGCCTCCATGTCTATAACCTCCTTGAAATCCATATTGAGCCTTGTTGATTTACAAGAAGTGACTGTCACCTAATCAAGACTTGACGCGGGCCATAAAATGGGCATCGATAAAGACGCCGTCGCGAAAAGCATAGTTGCTGAGTGTGCCCTCGATGATAAACCCAAATTTTCGGTAGAGCTCCAGCGCCGGCTGGTTATCGACATAAACCGTTAGTTCCAGCCGAGTGACGTTGAGCCAGTTCTCGGCCAGATTGATAATCGCGGTCATCAGTTGTGAGCCTATCCCTTGCCCGTGATAATCATCATGCACAGCCATGCCCAGCACGGCCACGTGCGACCGCCGCGCCGCCGTTTGGCGGACAAGACTAATCGATCCCACCACTTTTTGCGTTTCTTTAACAACAGCTACGAGGACATGCTTATTGTCCGGTATGTTGGTATATCGCCGCTTAACTTCTTCAATGGATTTGTAAGGCGTCTGCAACGTTTGGCGCTGGCACTTCGGCATCGATAGTACTTCGGCCAAATCTTCAACATCACCAGGAGCCACCGCCCGAATCATGATTTCCATGAGCATACCTCGCTTGGTTAGCTGAGATAGCGTATAATTATTGAACCGTATAATATGTGTAAAAGCCTAGATATCAAATTCGCCTCCCACCAGCGTCATCATTCAAACACCCATAGTATTGATTCTTGGAAGTTGATTTAACGTATGAGAGAAATCAGCAGTCTTAATCTGTCGCAGGTCGTTGCGCTGCTGAGGGCCACGCCTCAAACCCTACGCAGGCATCTCAGCCCGCTGGACGCGGCTATTTTGAACTGGCGTCCTCGCCCTCACGAGCGGTCGATCAGCGAAATCGTCATCCACCTCATCGAAAGCGACCAACATGCCTTTGCCAATCCCATCCATCAGATGATAGCCCACGATCTGCCCGAACTGGAGGGATGGGAAGTCCACGACAACAACTTCGATCTGTACGACACCGATCGCGATATCCTTGAACTTCTAGCCGAGCTAGAATTGATGCGTCACGAGTATGCCACGATGGTTTCCGGCTTGCGGCCGGGTCAATTGGCGCGTTCCGGTTTTCATCCGGCGGTAGGAGAGGTCCAGGTGGTCGATTACATCTACGAGTGGGTCTACCACGACAGCAAGCATATCAAACAAATCATGTATCTGATCCAAATCTCGGTTTGGCCTAAAATGGGAAATCTGCGTCATTTTTTGCCGCCCGGCTAATGAGCGCATTGCCAACAGACATTGAATACCCCCTAAAAAATCTGAATAAGGAAAAGGGAAACAAATGGGAACTGTATCCGTTAAATGGGTAGAATCACAGCTAATGACCGGGGTTGACTCATTCGGTCATCCGCTGACAATCGGCAGTTGGCCGGAGCGTGAGCCGCAGTGGGCCGGCCTCAAGCCATCTGACCTGTTGATGCTGGCGGCAGCCTCTTGCTCCGCCTATGATGTGGTTATGATCTTAACAAAGCAAAAAGAGCCGTTGGAGGGATTAGAGGTAACCTGTACCGGCGCGCAGCAGCCGGAACCGCCTTATACATTTACGACCATGCATCTCAACTATATTTTTAAAGGCAAGCTGAATCCCAAAAAAGTTGAGCGCGCGATCAAGCTCTCAGAAGAGAAATACTGCTCGGTGACGAATACGCTCAAAGCGACAGTAGACATCACCAACAGTTACGAAATTATCGACGAGTCCTTACAGTCGGCCTTGTAGAACGACCAGGCAAATGGCTGAAGTGTAGCCATCGCCGGTCGAACTCATTTTGAATTGGACGGGCTATAGCTGGCTAGCCCGATAAATCGATAACGCGATGAATTTCAGTGGTGTTACGTTTAGTGATGCGATAATTCGGACGGGTTGCTTCCTCAGTTTTTCGGATAAGGCCGTCCGTGGATGGGAGTAAGGGAAATAAAGGTTCCTCTTGATGAGGAGATTGGTCGGCTTTATTTGACCAGCCGAAAAGGCTCATCAATTTTTTCATAGGTCTAAAGTCCTCTTCTCGGAAATTTAGTCATGTTGAGCGAGTATGGCTTGAGAATTTTATTACAAGTTTGGCCGGGTTCTAAGCTATTATATGCGGTTGGGACGGTATCCTTCACAAATTTTGAGAATTTGCAGCCAAAAATAGCAGGTATTTATCATGGAAAATATGGAAGGATTGGGCGTTTTCGTGCTGATCATCATTCCGGCCGCGATACTCTTTATTTATCTGACTACCCGAGGCCCGGATAGCGATGAGGACAGCGAACGCCAGGAGCAAAACTAAAGCCCTGACCACCAGCGCTTTGGCTCAATCAGCGCCAGTCGCCTTCTAACTTGCAGTTAGAAAACTTAATATTTGCAAATCTGGCCAAATTAGCCATTGCGCAAACCAATAAATAGGCTACAATACCAAGATAGGGAGCGAATAAAAAAATTCTGGGAGGAATAGTATTGATTAGGCTATGGATCGCAATGATGTAGATCGAATTATCAAAGAAGCACAGGAGCAAGCCAAACGAGTGGATTTGCGCCGGGCCAGTCTCAGTATGGTCGATTTAAGTGGGGTTAGATTGCAAGGCGCTAACCTCAACGAGACCGATTTGTACCGGGCCAATCTCGACGATGTGGACCTGTATGAAGCCGATATGGTCTTTGCCAATTTATCAAAAGCCACCCTGCGGGGCGGCAACTTGGCCCGAGTGAACATGGTTTTCGCCAATCTCCGCGAGGCCAACCTAACCGGGGCCAGTTTAGCCGGCGCCAACCTCAGTGCCGCCGATTTGAGTGGGGTCGATTTAAGTGGGGTCAACCTGAGCGGCGCGAACTTGAGCGAGGCCAATTTAACCAACGCCGATCTCAGCGAGGCCAATTTAAGCGAGGCCAATCTAACCGAAGCGTCACTACATAACGCCAATCTGAGTGGCGCGAACTTATGCGGCGCTAAATTGGGCTTTGCCCATCTGGAGAAAGCCAATTTAGACAGAGCCAAATACGACCATCGCACGGAATGGCGCCGCGGCTTTAATCCGGCCGGCACCGGGGCGATTGAGCAAAAACGCTGGCTTCGCTTTATCGACCGTTTCGTCGAGGCGTTCATCGAAGAAAAAGGCACCACGCAGATCGATATCCAGACCGAGTGATCGGGCCACCACAGCTCACCGATCGGCGACCACGACCTCGCTGGGAAAGCCCAGTTGCACCACCACTTGGCGTTGTACCGACGCAAAGCCCGTGTGCTGAACGAGTGCGGCTAACTGCACCGGACGACACCCGCCGCACCAAATCGGATTGAGGCGAAACGCCGTTTTCCAAGCGCCCACCAAAACCCGGCTGCGCCAATCGACGCCCTCAGTGAGCGAGACCAGCACCATGCGCCCGCCCGGCTTGAGCACACGCCGGAATTCGGCCAGGACGCCGGGCAGGTCTGGTGCCGCCAGCAAATCCAGCATATAGCTGGAGAAAAGGCGATCAACGCTGGCCGAAGCATACGGCAGCCGGCGAGCATCGGCCTGGCTCAACGGCGCGCCGGTTCGGCTGTAAGCCAGCTTGAGCATCACCGCCGACCGGTCAAGGCCAAAGGCTACCCCGGCCGAACCAACCGCCGCCTGAAGTTGGCGATGCTCTTTCCCTGTCCCGACGCCTACATTCAAAACGCGCTGCCCCGGCCTCAGATCGAGAGCAGCCAATCCCTGCTGTTTAGCCAGCCCCTCATAAATTTCGGCCCGATCATGGCCGATGCCCAAGCGGTCGTAAAATTGATCCGCCGCCTCCGTTGAGATGGTGTTCTCCAACATGGGTCGCCTCTGAACTCTCATTTCTAATTTCTAATTCTTTTACCTCGCCGTTTAAGTCTACCTCCAATTTCACTCTTTTTCCAAAAACCTTGTCACAACGCGACCCAGCTTTTCGTCTTATTTGTAGAGTCGATAGAGTTTGTAGATTAGTAAATTGGAGGACTTCAAAATGACATACCATCAAGATCAAAATGAGGTGATTATCGTCGGTGGGGGTTTAGCCGGATTGACGGCGGCGACGTTTTTGGCGCGAAGCGGCCGGCGGGTGATGCTGTACGAAAAGGCCCGGGAGATCGGCGGGCGAGCGCAAACCCAGGAAAAAAACGGTTTTTACTTTAATTTGGGGCCGCACGCGCTGTATCGATTTGGCGACGGCGTGAAAATATTGCAGGAACTGGGGCTGGAATATAACGGCCACTTTCCCAAGCTAAACGGCGTTGTGATCAAAAACCATCAGCCGCACCCCTTACCGTTCCAGCCCGTCTCGCTTTTAACCACCAAGGTGTTAAGTTGGCCGGCTAAGTGGCAGACGATGCGCCTTTTGGCCGCGCTGCCCAAAATCGATCCGGCGCCCTTGACCTCGTTAACGGTTCAGGACTGGTTCGAGGAGCAAGGCTACCACGCCGATACGCGTATGTATCTGCAAGCGATTATCCGGCTGGCCACCTACACCGACGATATCGAGGGCCAGAGCGCCGGAGCGGCGATGGCCCAATTGCAGCGGGCCGCGGCGGGGAACGTGCTTTACGTTGACAACGGCTGGCAGGTGCTGGTCGAAGGGCTGCGCCGTCAGGCTGAAGCAGCCGGCGCGGTCATCGCCAGCGGGGCGCGCGTCACGGCGATTGAGTGGGATAGCCAGCAGCGCGTGAGCGGTGTGCGATTGGCTGACGGCTCAACACGAGCGGCCGGCGCGGTCATTGTGGCCGCGAGTCCGGCGGTGGCCCAAGCGTTGGTCGGCCGGCCCAGCCTGATCGCCCCCTGGGCTAAAGCGGCGATGCCGGTCAAAGCGGCCATTTTGGATGTCGCCCTCAAACGGCTGCCCCGACCGGAAACGACATTTGCCCTGGGCATAGACCAGCCGCTATACTTGTCGGTACATTCGGCCGCCGCACACCTGGCGCCGGAGGGCGGCGCTTTAATCCACACCGCCAAATACCTCAACTCGGCCGATCCGGACCCCGAACTGGCCGAACAGGAGTTGGCCGGCCTGCTCGATCTGACCCAACCCGGCTGGCGCGACCAGGTTGTCGAGCAGCGATTTTTGCCGGATATGACCGTCATCAATGGGCTGATTCCGGCGGAACAAGGCGGGTTGCCGGGCCGGCCTGGCCCGGAGGTTCCCGGCATGGCTGGTCTGTATGTAGCCGGCGACTGGGTCGGCCCGGTCGGGATGCTATCCGACGCCAGTTTCGCCAGCGCCAAACAGGCCGCGAACTTGGTGCAGGCGTATCTGGCGCACCAGCAGCCGCATAGCCTGGAGCTGCCGGGCATCGCGGTCAAAAGCAATAAGTTTGAAATGGCGTAACGGCTCAGGCCTGTCATTTCGGAGCCGAAGGCGAAGAAATCCCTACAGCATCCGGTGGCAACCACCCTTCTGGGGGATTTCTCGCTCCTTCGTCGCTCGAAATGACATGATGGCGTAGTATCTTATGAAGCATAACTAATCGATGAATGACGTTAACCAATTCAACCAATATCGACCGCTGCTGTTCTCGATTGCTTACCGGATGTTAGGCAGCCAGATGGAGGCCGAGGACATGGTGCAGGAGAGCTTTCTGCGCTGGCAGACCGTTTCGACGGCCGAGGTGCAGTCGGTCAAGGCTTATCTGACCAGCATTATCACCCGCTTGTGCATCGACCACCTGCGCTCGGCCCGGGTCCAGCGCGAAACCTATGTGGGGCCGTGGCTGCCCGAACCGCTGGTGGCCGACCAGCCGCCCGGAACCGACCGGTCGGTGGCCCTGGCCGAGTCGCTGTCGATGGCCTTTTTGGTCCTGCTGGAGCGCCTGACGCCCATTGAGCGGGCCGTCTTTCTGCTGCGCGAGGTGTTCGACTACGACTATCCGGAGATTGCCGCAATGGTAGACAAGAGCGAGGCTAACTGCCGCCAACTGTTTCGCCGGGCGCGCCAGCATATCACCACCCAACGGCCCCGCTTTGATCCCCTGCCGGAGCAGCAAGAGCGGCTAACGGTGCAGTTCATGGAAACCTGTGCGCGCGGAGATATGCCCGGCTTGCTGCATCTCTTGGCCGATGACATTACCGTCTGGTCTGACGGCGGCGGCAAGGCCACGGCGGCTCGCCGGCCGATTGTCGGCGCGGATCGTGTGGCCCAATTCTTTATAACGATTACAGCCAAAATCCCGCCCGGTATCGTCACCAAAGCGGCTTGGATCAACGGTCAGCCCGGCCTGATCAGCTATTTTAACGGCCAACCGGAGAATGTGCTGATTTTTGATATTGTCGATGGGCGAATTCAGACCATCTACGCCGTCAGAAATCCGGATAAGTTGCAAAGGATACCGGTTTGATTTCAACTGGTACTTGTGTACCGTGAAGTACAGAAGTACCAGTTTTATCGTTTACGCCGCCAGCCATTTGCGATAATCTGATAGGGTCAAGATGTATCACCACGGGCGCCGTAGCTGTGACGGCGCTGTTCTTTAACAACACGGAATGATTGAAAATGGCTTTGAATTTGCGCACCCTACCTTTACAATCGCAGCCCTCTACCCGGGCGACTGTGAGGAGGGTGTTTTGTGTTTTAAAGCCCTAGCTCAAGGAGAGTAACCCGGTATGGAAACGATTGATCGATCCGGCGATTATGGCGGCGGCGGCTATTGATGATGGTAAAGGTAGACCGAAGCTGAGGCTTTAGCGGGAAATGAGCCGGCTAAAGCCTCAACTCCGGTCCTCTGCTCCAATTAAATAGGCGTTCCGGCTGGCGGGAAGCATGTTGCCGCGACAAATATCTGTTCCCCACAGCCCGGAACTGCTCTGCTGAGACAAAATAACGATTCCCCGCTGGCCGGATCTCATTTCCTGAGACAAAATAACGACTCCCCGC
>JAGRCC010000667.1 GCA_020433785.1 Anaerolineae bacterium | reverse complement strand
ACCGTCAAGTTAGCTTTATAGGCTGTGGCTAAACTATCTTGGTGAGTCCAAGCCTCATTTTGAACCCACAGGCGCACATCCGCCATCTCAGACAGGGGAAAGCCGGCCGGATAATTCAGCGGATCAAATGGGTTTTCTTCTGAGGGAGCGGTAATAAAGAGAAAAGCGCTATCTGAGGCGCGGGTAATGGTTTGCAATCGCCGCAGTAACATCCTCAGCGACTCAATCTCGATGTTGGCTAGCAGAGTGGTTACTGTGCCCATAATAACTGTGACCAAGCGCGCTGTCCGGGCGGCGCTTTCCAGGGCTGATACAGCGGAAAAAATGGTGTCCGGTTGGGTGATCAGCAAGTGGGGAGCCACTAAACCGCAGCGCTCGGCTTGATAAATATCAAATGTCCGGCTCAAATCGATAAAGCTGACCATCTCCTGTTGGCGCTGTACTTTAGCCGCGATGCGGGCCGCAATGCTGGTTGTACCGCCGCTAATGGGCGTTACGTTTGGCCCAATCAGTTCGGTGATGCGGCCCAAGGGCAAGCCGCCAATATCCAAGGCTTTATCAAGCGGACGCAACCCGGTCGATTGGACCGGCATATCTTTTGGCGTAGCATAACTTGCGGGCATAGCGGGCCTCGCCTGGGGCGTCGACTCGGTGAACAGCCGGGCCACGTTTTGAATAACTTGTTTGATTCGTCGCGAACTTTGCACGGCCACCGGTCGCCTCCTTTACTGAATAACTTGCCTTTTTGGGGTTCCTGAATCCTATTATATCAGAACGCATGTTCGATTGTCAAGCCAATTCATCGTACTTCGCTACCTTTTTCAATGTTGTTACATAAAGTTGCATCTTTTAACATCTGTAGTTAGAATTTTTTTTAATCCGCGCTATAATAAATCCCCATCACCCGAACCTGGATTAATCTGATATTTGCCAAAATAGCTGCGACCGAAGGACGAGCTACATTTATGAATCGACCAAGCCAATCCGGGCCGATTGCTGCCGCCATGCCAGCAGTCCTTAAGCCAATTATGTACGCCGACATTTTTGACTTTCCTTTGACTTTTGAAGAAGTCTATCAGTATCTGGAGGTCAAGACCGCACCCGAGGTGGTGCAGCAGCAGCTAGACCAGGCGGTCGAGGCCGGGCAGATTACCTTCCTTGACGGTTACTACAGTTTAGCCGGTCGTACTCAGTTGGGCGCCAAACGCCGCGAGCGACTAACCGCTTCCCAAAAGTTGTGGCCAAAAGCCATCTACTACGGGCGCTGGTTGGCCGCCTTGCCCTTTATCCGTATGGTGGCCGTGACCGGTTCGCTGGCGGTTGACAACCCCAGAGACGGCGTCGATGACATTGACTATCTCATTGTGACCCAACCGGGGCGCTTGTGGTTGTGTCGTGCCTGGATAATTCTGATGGTCCGCTTGGGTCATCTGCAAGGGACGCACCTGTGTCCTAATTACCTGATTACCGAAAATAAACTATACTTCGACACCAACGATTTCTTTACTGCCAGAGAAATGTTACAAATGAAATTGATCTACGGTGTAGACTTCTACCAGAAGATGTGGGAGGTCAACGACTGGGTCAAACGCTTTTTCCCCCACGGCCAGGCGGTCGGCTTTGATCCCGTTGACGATCATCTACCGCCGGTCCGGCAGTTTATAAAAAAAGTAGGTGAATGGGTGCTTAACGGTTTTTTGGGTGATTTTCTGGAACGGTGGCTGCAGAAATACCAGATTACTAAACACACTAAATTAGCCGGCCAAAATGGTGTTCACGATACGCTCACGTTCACACCCGATATCTGTAAGGGCCATTACGACGGCCACAAACATAAAACCATGTTGGCCTATCAACAACGAGTCGAAAAGTTTGAGAAATGGTAATTCGATATCAGGAGTAGGGGTAAGGAATAGAGAGTAGGGGTAAAATTCCTTAGTAACTGTTCAAGAATAAGGCAGGGATTTCGGTGGGGGATTGGAGATTAGGCGATTGGAGATTACGCCTTAAATCGCCTAATCTCCAATCTCCCCGAAACCCACAAGTTAATTACAGACAGTTACTTACTCCTTACTCCTTACTCCCTACTCCTGGACAAAGGAAACTTCATGGAAAAAATCCTGTTCGGCCAATCATACTACCTGCGTTTTGACCCTAAACTTTGGGAAGCGATGCAGCCTTATCCGCCGTTGGGCAGCCTCTACGCGGCGGCTTACACCCGCGACCATGGCTATGACGTGGCCCTGTTCGATGCCATGCTAGCCGAGTCCGAAGCGGAGTGGGCGACCGCGCTCGAGACTCACCAGCCTCAATTTGCCGTCTTGTACGAAGACAGTTTCAATTATCTCAGCAAAATGTGCCTGCTGCGGATGCGCCAGGCCGCTTTTACGATGGCCGAAGCGGCCAAAGCGCGCGGCTGCACCGTCATCGTCTCTGGCTCCGATGCCACCGATCACGCCACCAAATATTTCCAGCACGGCGTCGATTTCATTCTGATGGGTGAAGGCGAAGTGACCTTGGGCGAATTGCTCGATCACCTGACCGGCCGTGAGACGCGCTCGCTTCACACTATCGCCGGGCTGGCCTGGATCGACAGCGGGCAGATCACCCGCACTATGGAGCGTCCCTTCGAGCGCCATCTCGACCGCTTTCCCTTCCCGGCCTGGGATTTGGTTGATATCCCGCGCTATCAGAACATCTGGTACGAGCGCCATGGTTACTATTCCATGAACATGGTCACTACGCGGGGCTGTCCCTATCGCTGCAACTGGTGCGCCAAGCCGATTTACGGCCGTCGCTACAACAGCCGCAGCCCGGAAAACGTCGTGGCTGAACTGAAATGGCTCAAAGACAACTTCAAGCCCGACCACATCTGGTTCGCCG
>JAGRCC010000666.1:11452-18156 GCA_020433785.1 Anaerolineae bacterium | reverse complement strand
TGAGTGAGGGCGAAGGCGTCTACGTCGTTCAGGTGGGCGGGAAAATTTATGAGGTCGTAGTTGAAGACGAGCGAACGCGCCGGCTGGCCGGACTGAAAGGCAACATAGCGCTCACCGGTGAAGCCATTCTCAAAGCACCCATGCCGGGGGTAGTGGTCGAGGTACCGGTCACGGTAGGTCAAGAGGTCGTTCAGGGTGATATCGTCCTTGTCCTTGAGTCGATGAAAATGCAGAATGAGTTCAAAGCACCCCGGGCTGGTACCGTCCATATGATTTATGTAGCCGCCGGAGATAAAGTCGAGCAAAATGACACAATGATAACCATTACTTAAGGTTACACATTTAACCAAACTTATGCTATAATGAAAAAAGCATTAAAGGCCGCCTCTTTGGGTAATAACGGGTAAAATTTCAATAAAAATCAACCCTTTGTTATACTAAGTCTTAGCTGTACCGCTTTAAGGTGGTCTTTACCGTACCCGGATTGTTCAAGTGACCGGTATCCTTTGGTTGTTCTAACTCGACTTAAGATTAACCTACCCAGGATACCGGTCAATCCTTTTCTCTTAGTCGGGTTCACACCGTCATTAAGTATAAGTTCGTCAATGAGCAACTCAACACCTAACAAAAAACACATACCTAAAACCAGCCCTTTCCTCTCTAACCGGTTTGAGGAAATAGAAATTAAAACCGATACCTCAAACCAAGATTTAATTGAACGTCTCTCTCAAGAATTACGGCAAATCACAACCTTATACAATACCGGAGTGGCGCTCAACTCGAGCTTGAATCCCAAAGAGGTCATCCTCTCCGTTTTTCATGAGACCAGCCGGTTGATCGACACCTCAAATTTTGCGCTAGTCATCCATGATGAGACTAAAAGCGTCATAAGATTTGTTTTGGTTACCGAGCAGGGGAAACCTGTTAATCCGTTCTCGCTTAAACTTACCGTTCAAACGGGCTTGATCGCTCATGTGCTAAGCTCCCATTCACCGGTGCTGGTGCACGATATGGTTAAAAGTAGTGAAAAATTCGAGTTAAGCGAACAAGTTCCTCAGGTTAACCCTCGTTCTTGGGTAGGTGTCCCTATAATTAATTCGGCTCTCAAGGACGAAACCGCGCATGGGGCCATCATTCTGTGGAGTTACAAGGCCAATGCCTTTAATCGCTATCATATTCGGCTGCTGTCGGCTGTTGCCACGCAAGCCTCGATTGCACTGCGCAACGCCCGCCTGTTCGCCTCCAGCCAGCATCGGGCCGAAGAAATGGCCCGCCTACGAGATCTATCCCAACGCAAAGCCGACGAGATGGTTTTTCTCAACCAGGTGGCCCGCACACTGTCCTCCACGCTCCATCTTGATGTCGTTCTCACCAAAATTATGGAACAAGTTGAAGATATGTTGGCCGTCGAAGCAGGGTCGCTGATGCTGACCGATCAGGCCACCGGCGAGTTGGTGTTTCAAATTGCGTTAGGCGATAAGGCCGATGAAGTCAAGCCCTTTCGCGTTCCGAAGGGGCAAGGGATAGCCGGGCAGGTAGCCCAAAGCGGCCGGCCTCTCATTATTGCCGATGTGGGCCATGATCAGCGTCACTTCAAAGACGTAGATAAGAAAACCCAGTTCGTTACCCGTAACATTTTATGTGTCCCTCTCATTCTGCATGACCAGACCATCGGCGTGTTGCAAGTACTCAATAAGAAAGTGGGGGATTTTACCCAAAATGACGCCGACTTGCTGGCCTCGATTGCCTCTTATGCGGCTATTGCTATTGAAAATGCGCGGTTATACGAATCCCTTGAGGAAGAACACACCCGCACCATTCAGGCTGAGCGCGAAGCTCGGAAACAACTGGCCCGCGATCTGCACGATGGTCCTACTCAGCTTGTCGCCGCGATTATGATGAATTTAGATTTTGCGGCCAAGGCCATTAAAAACAACCGGCCCGATGTCCTGCCCAGCACTATTGATGAAATGGCCGAACTAGCCAGCCGGGCCAGCCATCAGATGCGTACCCTACTGTTTGAATTAAGGCCGCTGGTACTCGAAACGCAGGGGTTAGGCGCAGCCCTGGAAGTCTTTCTTGAACGCCGCCAAAAAGATATCGAAGAGACCCAGCAAACCAAGTTGGTGCTCGATCTCAAAACTACCAACCCCAATGGCGATATTACCCGCCAAGAAGATAACGTCGAAGCGACTATCTTCGCGATCGTCCAAGAAACGGTTAACAACGCCATCAAGCACGCCAAGGCCGACACCATTATGGTTGGACTTGAAGAAACGGTCAGCGGCGTTTATGCTTCGATTGAAGACGACGGCAGCGGCTTTGATTTAGAACACGTAATGAAAAATTACGAGACACGGGGCAGCCTGGGTATGATCAATCTCCGCGAGCGAGCCGAGTCGATTGGCGCTGAATTTTCGATTAAGAGCGAAATCGGCCAGGGCACACAGATCGCCATTTACGTGCCCAAAGAGCGCGCCGAAAAAGAAAAGCGTAAGAAGAAACGTACAGTGACCGGCATCCTCAAACTGCCGACGTACGAACCTCCTTCGGTTAATACCCTCTAACTTTTTCATGCCAAACTCAGCCCTTAACCTCCTTAGAAATTGGATTACCGCCGATAATCCTCGCTTAGCCTTGAGCGGCGTCCTATTTGTGATTATTGTCGCCGGCGTGCTGGTTGGCGCATTATTCGGCAGTCTCGGGCCGATTATCAGTATTGGCTTGATCGGGGTGGCGGTGGTGGGAGTTCTGATGCTGCGCAGTACGCAGATGGGACTGATCGTGTTGGTGGCCCTCATTTGTTTGCTGCCTTATGGCGCTCTCCCCGTTCGAGTCGGCTTTAGACCTACTTTTTTAGATGTGGCCTTGGCGGCGTTGTTTGCGGTATGGACCATCCGGCTGATCACGGGCCAGCAGCGCACGTTCGTCACTTCGCCATTGGGGCCGCTGGTGATTGCCTTTCAGGGTTGGGCGCTCTTCATTTTTATTTTTGGCCTGCGTTACGGTGGCCTGAATGTGACCGTCGCCCGTAATTTTTTGGAAGTATTGCTGGCCGTCAGTTTATTTTTTCTGATTATCAACCAAGTTAAATCCCTGAAACAGTTAGACCGAATTTCACAAGCCATCATCCTGGCCGGCGGCGGAACGGCGGCGCTGGGCATTTTCTTCTATGTAATTCCCGAAAATTGGAGCGTCCAGCTATTGTCACTGCTGCGCGTCTTTCAATACCCCACCGAAGGCATTTTGCGCTACATCGAGGACGATCCCGAACAGCCAATGCGAGCCATCTCGACTTCGATCGATCCCAACGCTTTAGGTGGCCTGCTAGTTTTTCTAACCATCATCAGCGTCACTTATCTATTCTCCAAACGCCCCATACTGCCGCGTCATTATCTGTTTTTGATCGCCGGGATGACCACACTGACGTTGTACCTGACCTTCTCTCGCGGCTCGCTGTTGGGGGTGGTGGCCGGATTAGGGGTTATCAGCCTGCTGCGCTATCGTAAGTTGGTGTGGGTGATGGTCGCACTGGCGGCGATTATGGTCGTTTTGCCCCAAACTCAGGTTTATGTCGAGCGCTTTGTTGAGGGAATTCGGGGGCAAGACATGGCAACCCAAATGCGCTTTGGCGAATATAAAGACGCCTTCAATTTGATCAGCCGCTACCCGCTGACCGGAGTCGGTTTTTTTGGAACGCCGGATATCGATGTATATGTAGGGGTGTCGAGTGTTTATCTGCTGTTAGCGCAGCAGTTAGGCCTAGTCGGAGCCGGGTTATATGTGCTGATTGGGCTGGTCTATTTGCTCATTGTTTTCACCACCGTTAATCGCCTTCCTAAAAATCATCCCTTGGAAACCCCCTTGCTGGCTTACGGCGCTGCCATCTTGGGCGCGATGGTGGGCGGGGTGTTCGACCACTTCTATTTCAACCTCACGTTTATCCACATTGCGGCCTTTTACTGGCTCATCATGGGGCTGGGCATGGTGGCCGTGCTGCTGCGGCGGCAGGAATTGGACAAGACGTAAAAAGAGCATCTTCGCTGTAGCCAAGATGCTCTTGTGGTTATGGTAGGTTAAGCACTAGCTCGCGGCTATTGGCAGATCCACTCTTGCGGGCCTTCCGCGTTAAAGTTGAGGCTAACTAAAACCAGGTCAAAAATATCGATAACGTCATCCTGGTTGATATCAGCCGCCAGCCCCGATCCGGTCTGATTGAAACTGATCCCCACAGCCGTCGCATCTTCGATACCAATCTTGTCATCATTCGTAATATCACCGCTCAGCAGCGTCACCGGGTTGAGACTAATCTCCGGCGTCGCGACCGTCGCGCCGGTGCATTTGGCCGATAGAAAGCCGGCCGCGTCGGCGGTAAAGGTCATTCCCGGCCCTACAGGAACTGCCAGCATTGAGAAATCACCGTTGATGTCAGTGGTAGCGGTCGAGTCGGCGGGTTGGCCGTCCTGGCTGGCGCTGATATCGGCTCCGGACCAATCGTTGTTGGCTCGTCCGGCCAGAATGACCTGACCCAAGACTTCAGCCGTGAACGGCTCATCGGTGGGAACCGGCGTCGGTTCGTCGGTGGGGATAGGTGTTGGTTCGTCAGTCGGCACGGGGGTTGGTTCATCGGTTGGGATCGGCGTTGGTTCGTCGGTGGGGACGGGGGTTGGTTCATCGGTTGGGCTGGGGGTGGCGTCGCCGTCTATGACGATCGACCCGGCTTCACTTGTCACTTCAATCCGGACGGCTTGGGGGTCGCTTAACTTCTCATTATTAAACGTAAAGCTGGCTGTACCGGGAGTGCTCTTAGCCGTCGCCTGAAAGGTCAACAAGGTTACGCTGCCGCCGGTCAAACCGGATACTTGCCCGGTTCTACTGGCGATCAAAAGAATCTTACCGGCGGCATTGTCCGCATCAGCATGTAGGACATAATCAAAATCGCCGTTGGCTTCGACGCTATCAATCATCATCAGGGCGGGATCAAACATCAATTCCAATTGAACCCCATAAATACCGGGATCATTAACATCTTTAGCCACAAGACTGCCGCTAAAGGTTTGGCCGGCGCCGATGGAACTTGGCGCTTCAACAACCAGTTTAACCGTCTCGGAAACGGGATCGCGAGTGGGTTCACTGGTGGGGGTAGCCGTTGGCTCGTCGGTAGGCGAAGTGGTGGGTTCAACCGTTGGCTCCGGCGTCTCGGTGCCAATCGGTGATTGAAAGACGGTGCTGGCCAGGGCTGTTGAATTATTGACATCCACAAATATGGGCATAATCAATGCAAGCAACAGAATAACCACAAAATAGTTGGAAATAGATTTATTCATCACGGCGTCATACTCCTCATCTGTGATCTAGTCGGTCAGCACCTTCAAGCACAATTAGAGCCACTCCAAATTTATATAGGGCCATTTAACCATTCCCCATGTGTTGAGACAGGGGCGTAAAGTGTTTGGTTTCAGGTCCGAAAGCTGTTAAGGTGCTGCCTAAGGTTCTCTTTTGATAATAGTATAGGGGTTGGACAATGATGTGAGAAGCGTAAATTGTTCGTGACTTCAAAGGGCAATCTGCCGCAGACGTGGGGATTTAGGAGAGGTCTCACGTAGATTATACGGGATGAGGAGGGGTTGGTTAGTTGGATAGATAGTTTGTTGATTTGTTTCCAGCCAACGCTCTATCCAGCCAACTATCCAACCACCCAGCCGTCTATCGTTTTACCCGGCTTTGCCGTTAGCTTTAGTTTTTTCGCGCCAGCTTTTCTTTTTGACCTGCATCGGCAAGCTGTAGCGACGCACCTTATCGAACTGGTACAGCGCGTTGGCGACAGCGCCGGCCGTCGGCACCAAGCCGATTTCGCCGACACCCTTAGCGCCATAAGGGCCGTAGGGGTCGGGCACTTCAACGCCGATGATTTCCATCTCCGGCATCTCCCAAGCGCGCAGGATGCCGCAATCACGCAAACGGGTGCTCTTGGGGCGACCTTCTTCTAAGACTAAATTTTCACTAATGGCGTAACCCAGCCCCATGTGAATCGAGCCTTCAAGCTGCCCCTCAAACAGGGTCGGGTTGAAAATTTTACCGGCATCATGGGCCGCCGTAATCTTCTCGATGTGGCCCGCATCATCTAAGGTGACCAATTGAGTGGCGTAGCTGTACGAATAGTGAGTGTACACTTTCTCGACCATCGCACCCGGTTTGGTGGTCCAATCGACCACCCACTCGCCCCGATAGACGTTGCCGACCAGATCGGCCAGCGGGTGCGACTGCAAGTCTTCCTTGAGCGCTTTACAAGCATCGATAATGGCGTTGCCGACCAACGACGTAGCCCGCGAGGCTGTCGTCATCCCGGCTTCCTGACCGGAGGCGGTATCAACCCGCACCTCGACGATGTTCGGATCGAGGCCGGTTTCGTTACAGAGGGTTTGCAACGCTATGGTGTGAACCCCCTGGCCCATCTCGGTCCAGCCGTGGTCGATGACAACCTTATCGGCCGATACAATGGTGATACTGGCCTGCGACGAATCAGGCATGCCATTGCCGATGCCGGTATTTTTGATACCGCAGGCTAGTCCGGCATATTTAGCCTTATAGAACTCGTCCTTCACCGCCAGCAGCGTGGCTTTAGCGCCGGCTCCGGCCTCGATGACCTGACCCGTGGCAGTCATATCGCCATCATCCAGGGCGTTGTCGTAGCGGAACTGCCA
>JAGRCC010000666.1:0-11428 GCA_020433785.1 Anaerolineae bacterium | reverse complement strand
CGATGCAGCTTTCCAGGGCGAAGGCGGTTTGATTAACGCCAAAGCCGCGCATCGCGCCACAGGGGAGGTTGTTGGTGTAGACCGCCGTGCTTTCGATATCGGTGACCGGGAAGGTGTAAGCGCCCGTGGCGTGACCAGCCGATCGCTCCAGCACTTTCATGCCCACTGAGGCGTACGCGCCTGAATCGCCGATAAAACGCCCTTCACAAAAGGTCAGCTTGCCGTCTTTGGTGCAACCAATAGTGTAATCCATCCAGATGGGGTGGCGTTTGGGATGCATGGCAATCGACTCATCACGGGTCAGCCGCACTTTGACCGGCGCTTGCAGCAGGTAGGCAAATAAGGCCGCGTGACCCTGCACCGACAAATCCTCTTTGCCGCCGAAGCCACCGCCGTTGGGCACCAAAATGATGCGGACCGCTTCGAGCGACAGGCCGAGTAGTTTGGCGATCTGAACGCGATCTTCATAGATCCCCTGTCCCTGTGATAAAACCTCAACCCCGCTATCCTGAGGATAAGCAATGGCGCACTCCGGTTCCATAAAACCGTGCTCGATCATCTGCGTTTGGTAGACGCCGTGCGAAATATAGGCTGACTCGGCTTTGGCCTGAGCCAAATCGCCCCGGCTGGTGACCGTTTTCGACAGAATATTGCCGCCCTCTTGCACCGACGGGCTGTCGGCTTTCAACGCTTCGTGAACATCGATGACGGGCGGAAGAACGTCATACTCGACCTCAATCAAGCTAACGGCCTGGCGGGCAATGGCATAACTTTCGGCGACCACCCCGGCCAGCACATCGCCGACATAGTGCGTTATTTCACCAACGGCAATCATCAACGGCCAATCCTGCCGGATCAGACCAATGGTTCGCCCGCCTGGAACGTCGGCGGCGGTAAAAATGCGGATGACGCCGGGCAGCTGCTCGGCGGCGCTGGTGTCGATCTTCAGCACCTTGGCCCGGGGATGATCGCTAAATTTGAGGGCAGCATGGCGCATGCCGTCGATTTTGATATCATCGACGTAATGGTGCTGGCCCAACACCAACTTCTGGGCCTGATATTTCGGCTGGCGCGAGCCGATTTTGCCATCGCTCTGGGGCGTCGGCACTTCTTCTTCCTCACGGATGGCGTCAGCGGCGCAAATGACGGCGTCGACAATTTTCTTATAACCGGTGCAGCGGCAAAGATGCGGCGTGAGCGCCTTTTCCACATCGGCGCGACTGGGGTCAGGGTTCTTGTTGATTAAGACGTTTGACTGCATAACGATGCCGGGGATGCAAAAGCCGCATTGAACACCGCCTTTCGAGACAAAGGCGTTGGCGAAGACATTTTGGCGGAATTCGCCCAGCCCTTCAGTAGTCGTTATCATGCTGCCGGCAATTTTTTTCATAGGCGTAATGCAAGAAAGGACGGCTTTGTCATCGAGCTGAACGACGCAGCAGCCGCAAGCGGCTTGTGGAGCGCAGCCATCTTTGGGCGAAACGATGCCTTCGTGTTCTCGCAAATAAGTGAGGAGCGGCAAATCAGGATCACCCTCATACGTTTTTGGCTGACCGTTTAGCGTAAATTCCATACTAACCTCCTTGGGGATTTATGTTTAAAGATGTTACGGTTTTCTAATTAGCGGGTCTTCATTGCGGTGTGGGCTTAGTTTTTCACAAAAGTGCGTTTCTGTCAAGAAAAAATCACTACAAGAGGCGACGCCACCTCGCCTGAAAATGAAGCAGGCCAGGGCCTTGCCCTGGCCTATCATTTATTTTTAGAAAAAATTAATTAAAAATTTACTGCGTCTTGACCTTAAATTCATACTCTAATGGGCCGATATCGTGGTTGTAAACTTTGACGTAGTAAACGTGTTCTTTCTTCAATTGACCCGACCACAACACTTGCAAACTGCGCACATCATCGAGTTGAGCGAAGGTGGCCGGCGCGCTGGCGCCCAGCGGATCAAGCTCATCTACGGTGCCTCGGACCCATAAGTGGAGTTGGCTGCCCGGATAGATTTCAAAATCGGCATGACGCGCCCGAATATCGTCAAGGGGGGTGTTGGTCATGTAAAAGATAAAATCTTGATCCGCCGACTCGTCGCTCGGATCAGAGTAAACAAATTTATACCACATTTCTTCGCCGGCCTCTAAATCACCGGTCGTCGTGCCAACCTTCAACTCAATGGCCTCCGGCGGCCCGGAACCCGGTTCCACCGGCCCGGTTGAGCGCGTCACCGGCGCGGTGTAGGGAACCCGTCCGTGGCTGGCATCGCCTTTGTGGAGGGTGGGATTACCTAACTCGGCGTTCCAAACGTCGTTGGGGAAGAGGTAGTAATCGACAACCTCAGGCGAGCCGTTTTTAATTTTGATGAAGTAGGTGTCGCCGTCAACCAGCGAGCCGGCCCATAGGCGTTCGCTGGTGAGCGGGTCTTTGTCGCGGGAAACCCACATACCCGCCCCCATATTCTCCATATAATCGGCGTCGCCGCGCTCCCAGATATGGTATTGGCCGGCCGGGAAAATCTCAAAGTTGACTTTATTGCTCAAAAATCCCTGGCTGGGCGTGAAGAACATCGTCAGATCTAAATTTTCGATTAGATCCTCATCTAAATCGTCGCGGTGCAGTTCATACCAATGCTCACCATCGGGGGCCAGCCGGCCGCTGTTGACATCGTGAAAATTGAATTCAAGCGGGTTATTGGGGTAGATGTTGACCGGCACATAATCTTGTTCCGGCTCGTCGGGCGGAGCGGGAACCGGCTCCGGTTCACTACTGCTGCCACCTTCATCGCCGCCTTTGTTGTCTAATTGGAGGGTTTCTTCATTAGGATTTTTGAGTGTTCCCGGTGGGATGGTCAACCAGCCCAATGCATCGGCCTGAATGAGCCACTGGGCCGCCGTTTGAGCATCTTGCCCATCGATGGCCTGGGCGGTCAGCCGCCACAAGGTTTGGGGATTGGCGTCGGCGGGCTTAGCCACCTGATCGGGCGACGTGCCGGCTGTGATAAGCCAGCCCACGGCCTGGGCCTCTTGCATCCATTGAGCCGCCTGAACTGCCGTCATATTGTCGACGGCTTGCGCGGTTAGGGACCAGGCCATCTGACGGGCGCTTAAGGCTTCGTTGGAATTGATGAGGGTGTTAAGGCCGGCAGGTATCGCACCGGCCGCTGCGGAGGTTTCGGTCTTGGCCTCCAGTGTGTACTCTAATTTAAACGGTGAATTATTGAAAACCCGAACATAGTAGTCGTTTCGCTCACCAACCTGGCCCGACCAAACGGTTTCGGTTAAGCCCGGCCGGCCAACCGGCGACAGCGTACCGCCGCCCACAGTTTCGGGTGTAACGGCAGTGGGGTCGCCGGGCGTCGATTGGGCTTCGGCGAGAATTTGAAAATTGGCTTCGGCGGTGCTGATGACGGCCTCACTTTGGTAGCGTAAGGCCAAGGAGACGATATCGGCATCGCCTTCATTAAAGCTGGTGCGATTATAGACGTACCAATTTTCTTGGCCGGGCTCGAGATGATTGACATTGATCCCAGGGCTGAGGGGACGGGCCGAGCGCAGGGTGTAGCCGGTTTTTGAATTAAAGGGAAAATCTAGAAAGGAGCGGCCGGGGGTTGTATTGGCTAAAGCCGGTACGGCCACTAGTAGGAGCAAGAAAATAACTAGGCCGTACCCCACAATCGATTTATAAGTTAACTTTGGGAATTGGGGGGGTAACTTCATAATGTGCCTCTTTTTTGTTGGTAAAGACAGCCGGAAATATCTCTATTACAACTCTCTATAACTTACCATAAAATGGGGGAGGCGTCAATTATGTCAACTATTCAACAAGGGAAAAATACCATATAGCATTGCCAGGTATTACAATGAATTATACTCTTGACAAAATTACAAATTTGATATAAATTATATCTAGTTTATTAATTAGACAACTATTTACAAACAACGAAATGAGTTATTCATTAGCATTTTCCCAGTCAATAATTACGGTTTTGTTTGTAGCAGATAAAGTCCAACAAGGTATCTATGATTTTGTGCCCACTCAGGAAATATCAGACGCATTGAATATTCCTAAACCCAGTGCCGTAAAAATCTTGCAAAGTTTAAACCGGGCCGGGATTATTGAAACTCGTGAGGGAACAAAAGGGGGTGTACGGTTAGCGATAGCGCCATTAAACATAACCATCCTAGATATCTTCAATGCAATAGAGCAAAACCGCCCGCTTTTTCGTCACGATCTTAAGCTTGGTGTTACCGGGAAAAAACCTGAAAGCGGCCAGCAAGCGGTTTCGGAAGTATTAATCTCAGCAGAGGAGGCACTGAAAGCGAATTTGAAAGAAACAACGATCGCTGATTTACTCAATAAAGTCAATCAATAAATTTTTTTGGTAAAAATATATATATTATATATAAAGTTTATAATATATATATTATTAATCGATTTGATAATAAAAAACTGACTAGCTGATTTTTTTCAGGAGCTATTAATCGTGCAAAAATTGAAATTTTTACTAAGGGTTATTGGTATTGTTCAACTTGTGCTTGGCCTGGCTTTTCTCTTTACTCCGGCCTATTTTCTGGAATGGATGAACTTATCCGTTCCCCCGTCCGATGTCAACTATATGCTCGGCATGCTATCAGCCCGATTTTTAGGTTATGGCTTGGGCATGTTTTACATAGCCAGCGCGCCGGAGAAAAACATGTTCTGGATCAACAATATGATCCTGATTCAGGTCATTGATCTGGCTATAGGCATTTTTTATTCTCTTACAGGCACAGTCAGCCTAACCGCCTCGGCTTTCCCAATGTTCAATGCCAGTCTATTCATCATTCTGTTATTCCTGTGGCGTCCAAAAATGTCTGTGAATAATCAACCTGTATAACCCTACCATACAGCAGACAACGGAGATCTGAAATGATCCTTATTCATGTGACCGTGAAAACAAAAGAAGAAACAACTGGCGAATTTGAACGAACCCTTCGTCAAGTGGTGACGAATGCGCATAAAACGGCCGGATGTGTTAAGTACGAATGGTATCCCATTCCTGACATGCCTCAAGGATACGTAATATATGGGGAATTCGACTCGAAAGAGAATTTCAAAAAATATTTGAACTCTGACGTCGTGAAACGAATTGGTGATGAATTGATCCCGCTGCTCGATGGTCCTCCAAAGTTCAAACATTACGAAGCAACCGTTTTTGAAGGAAACTAAAAGCCCACACGTAATTTCCTTAGACCTCAGACAGAATCAAAAAGAGCCAGCATGATCGAATGCAGGCTCTTTTGAAAAACACATCATAAATTTAGCAAAATACGATTTGGGCAACGGAATGGCCACATTCACTTTCAATTTGGATTTGGCCACCTAAGCTAAGGGACTGGTGCTCGATTGAATTATTTAGCCTTCATAATATTTAAGCGATGAGACGCCGACCAAAACCACATCGCCAGTCTTTAAATAGTGCGGGCTAGTAATTTGCTCATCATTTACAAAGGTTCCGTTTAGACTGTTTTGGTCCTGTACGACAAATCGACCGGACTCTTGAATAAAGATAGCGTGGTGTCGTGAAATTTCTTTATCTTTTGACAACACTATGCCATTATCACTGGATCGCCCCACCGTCGTAATACCTGTTTTGAGGGTAAACTCATCGCCGGTATGGGGGCCACTTATACAAGCGAGTTTGGCGGTCGTTTCCAGCGCTCTTTTAGTCGCCGGCATGACAATCGTCGTATCGGAATCATCCTCCGGTTCGGGAAGCGGAGCCATTATATCGGTTTGATCGGGATCATCCGTATCGGTCTCAAATGGGGGCAACAGGAACGTGCCATCTTCATCACTATCTTCTTGAGGCAGAGCGTCAAGGGCCAGAACGATCGTGCCATCCTCATCACCACTATCTTCATCTATATATTCTTGATCGTCGACCAGCGCTGGGGCTTGTTCAAATGAAGGTGAGGGAAGTACTATCGTGCCATCTTCAAGGCCTTCTTCACCATCTTCAAGGTCTTCTTCCGGCTGGCTCTGGCTGGGAGCAAGAACTATCGTGCCATCTTCTTCAATTTCAGCCGGGACAGGCGCAGGTTTGGCCGGAGTAGATACTGACTCAGACGTAATTTGCCGATCGCGTGAGGGAGGCTCGTCGACCTCAAGTTGCTCCACATGAGCACCTTTGATAAATCTAATTTGAACCCGAGGGATCATAATCGGCTCATTGGAAACTATCAAAAAAATATTAAACGCGTCTTGAGCCTTAAACTCACCTTCGATAACCTGTCCATCCACAAAATTAACGGTCACCTGCCCTTTAATGGCCAGCAGAGGGGGAGCTGCTGAAGAGACCATATTAGATATCGCCATAATTCCTCCTGAGTATTGTTGACCGATTTGGCGCTAAAAAATCCGGCTGTTCTGATGTCTGGCCCAAAATTAGAAAATGAGGTTCAGATCTAATCGCTATCAAATGAAAAATCGGTTACGTATTTTAATTTTATTATGGGTTAACATCAAGGTCAAACATTGCTATATAGCTGATTGAAAATGCACTCGGCGGTCAACTTTGCATCTTTAACACAGTCCGGGATACCTATACCTCGATAGGCGCTGCCGGTTAAATAGAGACCGGCTGATTGCTGAGTCAGTTCTTTCATTTGGTCAACACGGATCATATGGCCGACATCATACTGTGGGTTGCCCTTGGTCCAGCGAAAAATCTGGCAAACAACCGGCTCAGCGGTTATCCCCATTAAATCAGCAATTTCTGCCCTTATTAGGGATAATAACTCACTATCGGGTACATCAACCACGTCTTCATGACCATCTCCCCCCACAAAAACTCTCAACAAGATATCGTCACCTGGAACCCGGCCATCAAACTTAGTTGAGGTCCAGGTACAAGCCGCTAACTGTCGTTTTTCGCTTTTTGGAATCAGAAAACCGAACCCTTCAAAATTATGCTGACTAATTACATTGGCCCGACGATAACCTAACGAGATAGTGGCCGTAGAAACATAACGAATATTGGCCAATAATTGGGCCAGTTCCGGCAAAAACGGTTCGACTAGATGAGCTGCCGTATAAGCGGGTATCGCTAAAACTACGGCGTCAGCGGTGATAGCAGGGACGTTGGCGCTGTCCAGCCGAATCTCAAAGCCGGGGTTGGTCGCTCGAAGGGCTGTGACGCGCTGTCCCAGACAAAGTTGCCCATCCAAACGGCTCACCAGAGCCCCAACCAGGTCATTAAGTCCGCCTTTAAGGCTAAAAAACATCGGCGGCGGCTGGCCTTTAGTCGCTCCGTTGGAAGGTCGATTTTTTTTGGCCTGCTGCATGGCCCTAATCAGACTACCGTGTCGTTGTTCCATTTCCAGAAATTGAGGAAATGTACTTTGTAGGCTCATCCGTTCCGGGTCAGCCATATAAATTCCGGCCATCATCGGGCCAGCAATCTTATCAAGCGCCTCCTGGCCTAACCGCCGACGGACAAAACTGGCCAGGCTTTCGTCGCCGATTTCTTGCCGGGGATGAATAAATAAGTCCATTCCCATTCTAAGTTTCCCGAGGGGAGAAATTAGTGGAGAAAAGGCAAAAGGCACAAACTCGGTGGGGACAGTCAACCGAAATCCACCCGGAAATTCAATCAGTTTTCCTTTATTAACAACAAAAATACCTCTTTTGTAATCATTAGTGGGAATCAACTCGTCATCAAGGCCTAAGTCTCGGCATAAAGCTACGCCCCAGGGTTTGGTGGTTACCAAGGAATCGGGGCCACCTTCAATCACAAAATCATCAATAGTTCGGGTAACAATTTTGCCCCCAAAGCGCGTATCGCTTTCAATTAAGGTATACTCAATCGGTGCGCCCGTAGCTTCTCTCTTCTTTTGTAGGTAATAGGCAGTGGCTAACCCGGCAATGCCACCCCCAATGATCGCAATATGAGCCATAATCAACTTGGAGAACTTAACGTTCCAATAAGTAATGCCTTAGGCGTCAAACTTGTCTTGAACCGCATCGACCACCGCTTGAATAAAAAGAGGCGTGCTGTTCATCGACTCAATACGCTGTAAATTAATGCCATGTTCGTTGGCAATTTGGGTCGCCTCGATATCGATATCGTATAAAATTTCGACGTGATCGCACACAAAACCGATGGGAGCAACCAGCATATGCTTGTACCCCTGCCCGGCCAAGTCAACCACTACATCCTCAATTTGTGGGCCAAGCCAGGGTTCGCCAGTTTCGGCAGCGCTTTGATAGGAGAACATCCAGTCGATATCGCCCAGGCGATCGGCTACCAGCTTGGCGTTATCCTGAAGCTCGTCATCATAGGGATCACCCATCTTCTTGAGGCGTTCCGGCAAACTGTGGGCGGTAAAAACAACCTTTACCTGATCGCGCACCTCTGCCGGGAACTTTTGCAGTCCGGCTCGGATGTGTTCTTCCACCGCTTCAAGGAATTTCGACTGGCGGTACCAGGAATCGACGAACGAAAAGTTAATATTAGTCCCATGCAACTGCTGCGCCTCATCGATTTTGGACCAATATTTACCGATACTCATTTTTGAGTAATGGGGCGCCATCACAATGGCAACCGCCTGCTCGATATTATGCAGATACATCTGCCCAACCGCGTCCTTAATCCAAGGCGACCAGTGACGCATCCCAACATAGACCGCCACATCAAGGCCTCGCCGCTGGAGTTCTTCCCCGGTACGTTTGGCCTGCTCATAAGTTACTGAGGTCAGGGGAGAGCCGCCAATCAAATCGTAGCGGTGCTTAAATTCGTTAACAAACTCGTCTGACATGGGTCGTCCACCGCGAATGTCGGACAAATAGCATCTCATCCGCTCAGTAGAACCAGGTGTCCCATAAGCCAGAACCAAAAGTGCTTTTTTGGTCATAAGGTCCTCAATGGTTACATCTCAATATAATCAGATTTACCCATTTCAAGGTTCTTTTAAGAGTAAATCGCTCAAAAATATCCCACTTAGACACAATAAATCCCCACTTATAGGGAAGTATCACCTGAAGCCGAATATTCGTGTACAAAATCAATAAGTGCGGCCACGTGGTCAACCGGTGTATTTTTATGGATGCCGTGCCCCAGATTAAAGATGTGTCCTGACCGATTCTTAACCGCATCCAAAATAGTAGCCGCCTGTTTTTTGATTTCGGGAATAGGGGCAAATAACACTATCGGGTCAAGGTTACCTTGTAGGGCCACATCATCGCCCAACTGCCGGTCAGCCGCAGTTAGATCGATCCGCCAATCGACCCCAATCACATCTCCGCCCGCCTGCTTAAGCAAGGGTAAGATACCGGCTGTGCCCGTGCCAAAGTGAATTAGGGGGACATTAGAACCGCTTTGAGCGATTTGAATTGCCTGCTGCGAGTACGGCTTTACATAAGCTTGATAATCTGCTGGACTGAGGGCACCCACCCAACTATCAAACAGTTGAAGGGCATCGGCACCGGCCTCAGCTTGAGCCTTGAGATAGACGCCAATAGTAGTGGCCAGTTTAGCCATAAGCTTGTGCCAGGTTCCAGGGTGTTCATACATTAATGTTTTGGTCGTAACATAATTACGAGAAGAACCACCTTCGATGGCATAGCTGGCCAGCGTAAACGGCGCGCCGGAGAAACCAATCAACGGTACTCGGCCGGCCAGTTCGCCTTTAACTTGTCGAATGGCTTGTAGAGTAAAAGCTAAGGTTTCTTCGGGTGGCGGCGTGGCCAACTGATCAACATCAGCAGCTGTACGTAGGGGGTTGCTGATAACCGGACCGTCGCCTTTAACAAACTTTAAGTCCAGTCCCATACCGGCCAAAATGGGAAGAATGTCGGCAAAGATAATGGCTGCATCCAGGTTAAACGCGCGAATGGGTTGAAGGGTGACCTCAGTGGCCAAATCGGGTGTTTTAATCAACTCCAAGATGGAATAGCGCTCTCGTAAAGCCCGATATTCGGCCATGTAACGACCGGCCTGGCGCATTAACCAGATAGGGGTAGCATCTACAGCTTCTCGGTGGCAGGCGCGAAGAAAGCGGTCGGATTGGGGCATGTGAGTCCTCTCAAGAAGATAGGCAGAATATTAACAAGAGGGTATTATAACCGGATTTTTTTTTGGGGCAATTGCCGTGAATTTTCACACTATTAATGAGGGGCCAACCGGTAAACAATCAACGCTAAAAACAAAAACAGCATTTCCTTAAAAATCTGACGATGATCCCAAGTCAGACGCCCCTTAGTGAAGTTATAGGCCTGAAGTGGAAATAGCCAGGGGACCAAACTGTTTCTGTCGGCAATCAAATGACCTGCATATCCGGCAAACCAGGCATAACCGATTTTCTTTCCCCAAATAGCGGTTATCAACGCCGTGCTGCCGATAAGGCTGAAGATGTTGTGGGCATAATGCCGGCCGTTAGGCATGATCTGAAGGCCATACCCCAACGACTTATCAACCAAATCGGGAAACAGACTGGCCAAAAGCAGCGGTTTTAAGGTGTTCTTGTCCTTCGATAGAATCGGAAATCGATGTTGAACAAGGGCAATAGCGAGATGTCCTGGAATATTCATAGATTCATGATACCCTGTCCGGCCAATTGATCAAACTCAAAAAAAGATTCTTGTCACGCGCCGGCGAGACGATTCAAATTGACATAATCCTAAAAGAGCAGTATCATTTTAGAAGTTAAATCCCCAGGTCAAACTTTTAAATAATTTGCTCTCGACCATCCTTTATGCTATGATGACCTTTGATATTTTTATACTGACAATGATGAGGTTTTCCCCGTGAAGGTTACAACTGAAGAATTAGAACGTTGCCTGGTTTTGGTGACGGTTGAGATAGATTCCAAAAAAGAAAATGATATTCTGCAAAAAGCAGCGAAAAGAATTGCCAAAGAGATAAAGATTCCCGGTTTTCGGCCCGGCAAAGCGCCTTATAATGTTGTTATACGCCGTTTTGGGTTAGAAGCGATTCAACAAGAAGCCCTTGAAAAATCGGCCGATGATATGATCCAGAAGGCCTTAGAAGAAGCGAATGTTACGCCGTTCGCGCGTATGGATTTGGAAAGCGTCGAGTGGGACCCGCTCGTGATTAAAATAAAGGTTCCAACCGAACCAAAAGTTGAACTCAATGATTACCACGAGATTCGGTTAGATTCTGCCGAGGTCGAGGTCGCGGATGAGGATGTTGAGGAGCGTCTAAAGCAGTTACAGGAGACCAATGCCACCTGGACGCCGGTCGAACGCCCAGCTCAACTCAACGATACCGTCACCTTAGCGGTCGTCGAGAAAATTGACGACGAAGTCGTGGCCGAACACGACTCGTTGGACTATGAACTGAAGCCCGTTGAAGACGAAACGTTGGAAGATAGCATCGAAGCTGAGGATGAGGCCGAGTTAGAGGCATCCGAAACAGATGAGGTTGAGGCGGAAG
>JAGRCC010000665.1 GCA_020433785.1 Anaerolineae bacterium | reverse complement strand
CGAAGAAGTACATAACAGCATTGACGACACCTTCATTGCCAAATATCTCGCGCCACATAACCGCGATGGCTACACTGCCGCCCACAATAGACGGCGCATAATAGACCGCCCGGTAGATGCCAACACCCCTACGGGCCGTGTTGAGGAGCATCGCTACGGCCAGGGCAAAGGCCAACCGAAGCGGCACAGCTGTAAAGACGTAGTAGAAGGTTGCCCGCACCGAGCGCCAGTAGCGGGCATCGCCGAAAAACATTCGATCAAAATTTTGTAAACCCACCCATTCCGGGGGCGACAAGATGTCATATCTGGTAAAGGCCAGCACCAAGGAAGCGACAATCGGCAGGAAAATGAAGGTAAAAAATCCAATCAACCAAGGTGAAATAAACAAGTAACCGACTAAGTTATTCTGCTTTCGTTCGCCCGGTTTTTTGGTCGTAAATACTTTTCTAAGCCGTTGCCCAAGTGATGGTTTGTTTATCAATGTCTGATCCATTGCTGCGTTACTCATGGTTTCTCTCCAAAAGGTTAGGCCAGAGGGGAGATCAGGGGATTGAACATCCCCTAATCTCTATTTCTGTTCGGAATTTACGGTTGGCGACTTAGAATTTCAGTAGCCATTTCTCGCAGTTGAGCAGCACCTTCTTCGGGAGTTATTAGCCCAAACAGAACCGGGTCAATCACTTCGGGGATCCAAACATTAGTCACAATATCGGCGTGGCCGGGTGGGTCGGGCGGGCGAATGGGGCTGCTATCGGCTTCAACCCGTTTCAGGTATTCAAACGCCGCCTTTTGGGATTTACCCAGCAGAGGTTCCAGGGCTGCTTGCACCTTTGGTGAGATGGGGACACCCCGTTCGGCTAATAAGACTTCATTGGCCTCAATACTGTTGGTGAAGTAGTTAATAAATTTGGCCGCTTCGTCAGGATGTTTACCCTGTTTGGTAATGGATAAGAATTGGCCGGGCTTGAGGTAGTTGGACGGCTGACCGCCTTCCGGCCGGGGTAGATGGGTCATGACAAAGTTGCGGTCTTCACCGGCGGCGTTTTGAATCGCTGTCAGTTGGTTGCTCCAATAATAAGCCATCGCCGATTGTTTGGTCACGATTGGATCGTTTTCGGGACCGACGCCGGTAAATTGAGCCAACTCGTCTTCACGGCTGACGATAGCCCCGGCTTCTTGTAAGCGCAGTAACATATTCAGGTAATCGACAAGGATTTGGTCGTCGGTGTAACCTAGTTGGGTGCCATCGTCAGAATAAGCCCACTGACCATGCCCCAGATAGATTGATTTCCACAGTTGTTGTTCGTTAAACTGAATCCCCATACCCCAAATGCCTAATTTTTCGTGAAGCTCAAGGGCCGTTTGCTCAAACTGTTCCCAGGTCCAATCTTGGGGCGGTAGTTCCATCCCGGCCTCGGCAAAAGCATCGGCATCCAGGATCATTGCCTGAGAATTGCTACCAATATTAATGGCATATAGGGTTCCATCAATTCTACCCCCATCGATGTTACTATCTGGTACATCGCTCAGATCAATGGTACCGGCTGCAACATAGTCGTCCAGAGGCATTATCAAATCTCGGCTGACCCATTCTTCCAGGCGGGCATAATCTTGCTGCATAATATCGGGCAAGTTACCACCGGCGGCTTGCGTTGTCATTTTGGTCCAATAATCGTCCCAGCCGGAAAATTCAAAGGTGATATGAACGTTGGGGTTTTCAGCTTCATACATCTCGATCACTTTGATCGTCCGGTCGTGGCGATCCTGTGATCCCCACCAGGCGAAGCGCAGTTCGATAGGTTCGTCTTCAGCGGCCTCTGCTTCGGCCGGGGCAGCGGCGGCTTCGGCCGGTTTCTCAGCTTCGGCCGGGGCCGCGGCGGCTTCTTTCTCAGCCGGCGCGTTGGCGGGGGGTTCGGGGGCGGCCCCGCCGCAGCCGGTCGCCACCACGGCTAAAACGGCCAGTAACGATAACAACCATATTAAAGATTTCTTGCCTGAATTGTAAATCATTTTACTCCTCCAACTATGGGTAATCTTTGCAACATTGAAAAGAAATTTGACATTAACTGATCCGCCCTGATCGGTATTAATTCTGTTTTTGAAATCGGCGGGGATGATTGAACTTTAACAAGCCATTTATGTGCCGAAGAGTCGCGGGTGGCCACCAACTTGACTGTTCGATTAATTCGATTAAATCGTAACATGAATTAAGGTTTGGTTCAATCGATTTATGCCTGACCAGTGCCACGATAGTGCCAAGTTTTTTCTGGCACCCGATTGTGCTATAATGACCAGTGTGGAGAAACTCAAAGGAGAGATACATATGTCCACCGAAACTGATTTTTTCCAACAGGTCAGGGATGCGCTTAATCATCTGTATGATTATGGCTACCTAGAGAAACAGCCGCTGGCCCGGCTGTATTGGCCGGAGGAGTCAGAAAGTATTAAACAAGCCCAGCGATTGCATCGCCTGCTACTGGAGAGTATCGAAGAACTGCACCCGCCCGCGGCGTCGAACACCGGAACCTCGCGGGCTGAATATTATCTACTGCTGGTTTATCGTTACATCGAAGAACGCCCTTTGCCGGATATTATGCAGGAGTTGGGTTATAGCCGGCGTCAATTTTTCCGGCAGCAGCAGAAGGCCACGGAGATGTTGGCCAGCATCCTGCACGAGAAAGTGCCGGCGAAGCAACCCCCGCCCGAGTCGAATGACCATCTTGAGGATGAATTGGAACGATTTCGCGCCCGGCGGCGGGCCATCGATCCACTGGAAGCGCTGAAAGGCACGTTAGAGATCATCGAGCTTTTGGCCGAGCAGCATCACGTTTCTCTCACGGTTGATTTGCCGGAGAGTCTGCCTCTCATCTACGGCAGCCGCACCGTCCTCCGCCAGGTTTTCCTCAACAGCTTAAGCTGTCTGATTAGCCAGCCCCACAACCGCGAAGTTCACCTACACGCCAGTCATCATAAATCGGCAGTTATCGTGGAAATAACCGCTAAAACCGACCAAACCCATCCGGCCGAGCCGGCGCCGCAGCAACCCGGATCGATTTATCATTTGGTTAAACTGCTGGGGGGGACGTGGTCAACCGAAAAATTAGACCGGCGGCACTATGTCTGGCAGTTCAAATTTCCGGCCAATGTGGAGAAAACGCTGCTGGTGGTTGAAGATAACGAAGGCGTCATTAACGCCTTTCGTCGCTATTTGGTTGGCTATAATTATCGGGTGATCAGCGCCACCACCGGGGCTGAAGCCATCCAACTGGCTCAAGAGGTACAACCGTCGATCATTACGCTCGATGTAATGATTCCGGGCCAGGACGGCTGGGAAATTCTCCACGCTCTCAAACGCCATACCCGCACTAAGGAGATACCGGTTGTGATCTGCTCGGTGCTGCAAGACCCCACCCTGGCCCACTCATTGGGCGCCGCCGCTTACTTGCGCAAGCCCGTTGTCCAGACCGACCTGCTAACCATGCTGGATCGATTGGCGGCCGTTGCCTAAGACGAAGGCGGTTGAGGCTTGCACAATATGGCCCAGGTAAGTTAAGACCTCATTATTGCTGAAACCCCCTACATGGCTAATAAAAATTGTGCCGCCCCCTAACTCACGCTCTTCCTCAACCGTGCCGGTTTGAGCCGTAATCATCACAATCGGCAGGTTGTGCAAATCCGGCTCTTGTTTGATATGAGTCAGCAGGGTGTAACCATCCATTTTGGGCATACTAATATCCATTAGCACCAAATCGGGGCGTTGCTGCCGCAGGAGCGTTAACCCCTCGTCGCCGTTACCGGCCCGAATGATCTCATAGCCCTGGCCGTGGGTTTGCAGCAGCCGGGCTAATAAATTGCCCATCCGCGGGTCATCGTCAACAACCAGGATACGGCCGCTGTTAAGGTCCAACCGCTCCAGCAGATCGATCAAAGCCGAGCGCGTGACCGGTTTAACCAAATAATCTTTAACCCCCAATGACTGGCCTAACTGGGTCGGGCCAACCAGCGGACACAAGATCACCGGCAGTGATCCATCGAGCGGCTGCTCGCGCAGCCGCAGCAGCTGCTGCCAGGCTTGTTCCTTTTGAGCCAGATTGATCACGACAGCCCCGGCTTGGGTATCTCGCGCCCGCCGGGCAATATCCGCTCCCCGTTCCACGGGTACGACTTGGACCGACTCCAAGGCGTCTTCAATCATGTGGCCGATGTAGGGATCGGGGTCCAACAGCAGCAGCTTTCGGCTGCGGTCGGTGGGGGTTCTGACTTTCAGGCCGGTCTCGATGGGCGGTTCATCGAAATAAGACGGCGCCTGGAAAGGTAGGGTAAAATGAAAGCGGCTGCCTTGGCCGGGAATGCCCTCGCTTTCAACCCAAATACGCCCGCCGTGCATTTCCACAAAACGTTTGCTAATGGCTAAGCCCAGCCCGCTGCCCTGTTCGTACAAAGAGACCGAGCCATCGAGCTGGCGAAATTCTTTGAAGACCAGGTGCAGGGCCTGCGGCGGAATCCCGGTGCCGGTATCGGCGACAATGACCTCCACGTGATTATCCTTAACCATTGCCTCAACGGTAATGCGGCCCTGCTCAGTGAACCGCCGGGCGTTGTTCAGGAGGTTTAGCAGCACCTGGCTGACTCTAGCCCGGTCGATTTCTAGAGGCGGTAGGTTATCGGGAACCTGGGTGTGGAGTTCAACGCCCTTGCCCCGTAACAACGGACGGATGACACTAACCGCTTCGGTAATCACCTCCTGAAGCCGGGTCGACTCGGGGTGAATTTTCATCTCTTTGGCCTCGAGCCGAGACAGACTCAAGACATCGTCAGTTAGTTGGAGCAGGTGCTTGCTGCTGCGATAGATTTCGCGAATATCGCCCCGGTAGGGCGGCGGTAGCGGCACGCCATAGCTGGCCGGCGACAGATACATCATCTCGCTAAAGGCCATAACTACATTAAGCGGGGTACGCAGCTCGTGGCTGATATTGGCGGCGAACTGCTGTTTCGCCAAGCGAGCTTCGTCCGCTGCCCGGCGGGCCCAGGCCAAATCGTAATTCAGTCGCTCCAATTGGATGTAGGCCACATCCAATGATTTCAAGGCCCGGGCTAGCTCACCCTGGCGATCGAGCAGCTGCCGTTCGTTTTCCTGGACCGCCTCGGTTCGATCCCAGGCCCAGTACAACGTATGGTACAGATTGCGCACCGTCAGCGATGACGAAATCCCCAGCAAGCCAATGACCAAAACTGGCGCTAACAACTCTTCCGATAACAGCGGCAGGTTCAAGTGATAAACGCCTATCCCCAAAATGGCCACCGTAGACAGAATGGTGACCGTTATTACGGACCTTAACCCAAACAACAGTCCGGTCAAACCAACCACAATGGCCATTAGATACGGCGCCGACGGACTACCCAGCAGCCACATATTGGCCAGGTTCGCCGCGGCGATGCCGGCGATCAACGCCGCCGCCGCGATCGAGACGCTGCGTTTGCGGGTGACAAAAGCAATCACCAACCCGACCGCCAGCAGGGCCGGTCCCCAGGCCGTTGCGCCAATCGGATTAACCGGGCGGAATAAAACCACATACCACAGATACAGGGCGAACATCACCCCAAATAGAACCGGCTGCAGCGACTCCTCCCGCAAATAGCCCAGGTCATCCGGCGTTCCCAACTCTGTTTTTATCATCGGCCCGTCTCCTTAAATAACCCACTTGAGTCAAAATTATATTACCGGGGGGGACGTGTTCAAAATCATCTCAAAAGTATGAGATCCGTATCACCCATGCGGATAAGTTCAAAACTATCCGATTGTCTTTTTGAAATTACTCAGGCGGATATAGTTCACATAGCAAACCTGGTGTATGCTGGAACCGTAAAATAACTCTACCCGATACCAATAAATACAAAGCTCACATATCGTACCGAAACAATTAGAGCATCCATGACGGAGCGATATTTTTGGGCCGGGCGGTTTTGATAAAGCCGAAGCCTTAGCCATTTATCGCCAAGCTTCGGCTTTTTAGTATGACTTACGCAGTTGGGTGTATCGAACAAGGTGACAGTCACTTAGACGCGATAAATAGACTCGTTTGGGCTTAAACGGACGTTCATTTTCGGCGAAAAGTGACTGTCACCTTTTGAACTGCGTAACTACTATTCAGAGCAAAATATCTTCAAAGAAAAGGTTAAACTACTGTGTCGAAGAATCAATTTAGTCAAGTTGCCGGGATGGGCGCTATCATTAGCGATCAAGGGATTAGCTTTCGCGTTTGGGCGCCCAATGCCAAGAAAGTCTATGTCAGTGGGAGTTTCAACAAATGGAAAAAAACCACGCTTCCCCTTTACAGTGAAAATAACGGCTACTGGTCGGCCGATGTCGCTGAAGCCAACCTCGGCGATGAATACAAATACATTATCTACACCGGCGATGGTCGTAATTTCGCCAAAAATGATCCGTATGCCCGCCAGGTGACCAACTCGATTGGCAACAGCATTGTCTATGACCCCAACGCCTTTGATTGGGGCGATGAGAACTTCAAAATGGCCTACGGCAACGAACTGGTCATTTATGAAATGCATATTGGCACCTTTAACGTCACCGAAGAAGGTGGCCCCGGCACGTTCGACAGCGCCATCGAAAAAATGCCCTACTTGCAGGAATTGGGCGTCAATGCCATTGAAGTGATGCCGGTGGCGGAGTTTCCCGGCGACTTTTCCTGGGGCTACAACCCATCGCATCCGTTCGCCATCGAGAGCATTTATGGCGGGCCGGATGGCTTCAAGCGATTTGTCAAAGCCGCCCACGAACATGGTATAGCCGTCATTATTGACGTTGTTTACAACCACTTCGGCCCGACCGATATCGATCTGTGGCAGTTCGACGGCTGGAGCGAAAATGAAATGGGCGGCATTTACTTCTACAACGATCATCGAGCCAACACCCCTTGGGGCTCCACCCGGCCCGACTATGGCCGCGGCGAGGTCCGGCAGTACATCCGCGACAACGTGATGATGTATCTGGAAGAGTATCACGTTGATGGGCTGCGCTGGGATGCAACCGCTCATATTAAAAATATCGAGGGCAACGAAGGCAACCCGGCCAACGATATACCGGAAGGGTGGGGGCTAATGCAGTGGATTAATGACGAAGTGCATGCCCGTTTCCCCCATAAAATTCTGATTGCCGAACAATTACCAAATAACGAGTATATCACGAAAGATACCGGCGCCGGCGGGGCCGCCTTTACTGCCCAATGGGATGGGCAGTTCGTCCACCCGATTCGCAGCGCGATTATTACCAATGACGATGCCTTTCGCGATCTCGATGCTGTAGCCGGTGCGATTGATAATCGCTACGATCTCGACCGCTATCGCCGGGTGATCTACACCGAGTCGCACGATGAGGTCGCTAACGGCCGGGCGCGGGTTCCGGAGGAGATTTGGCCGGGCGAGGTGGAGAGTTGGTTCTCCCGCAAGCGTTCAACATTAGGGGCAGCCTTGGTACTGACCGCGCCGGGCATCCCCATGCTGTTCCAGGGGCAAGAACTGCTGGAAGATCGCTGGTTTCACGATCAAGATCCGCTAGAATGGGATCGGGAGGAAGCCCAAGGCGGCATCCTCCAATTGTATAAAGATTTGATTGCGCTGCGGCGCAACTTACCGGGCTGTACGCGCGGTTTGGGCGGCCAAGAGCTCCATATCTTCCGCGTCGATCACGAGGCCAAGCTGCTGGCTTTCCACCGTTGGGCCGAACTCGGCCCTGGCGATAGCGTGGTGGTGGTCGTAAATATGGCCAATCAAACGCTTGAAAATTTCGTCATCGGGTTTCCCAGAGCCGGGATATGGAAAACGCGGCTCAACAGCGACTCAAATGTTTACTGTGATGATTTTAGCAATCATCCGTCGTTTGATGTTGAAGCCAAAGAAGGCGACACCGACGGCCTGCCGTACTACGGTGAAATTAGCATCGGCCCTTATACCGTATTGGTTTTCTCCCAAGATGAGTAATGCTTTCCATTAAACATGACCGACTCAGCGACTAAAAGATTATCCGGATGGAATAGGGATGACTACTCAACAGAGTATCGTCATATCCGGTTAAAAATTGTACGCTATTTCTAAACATACTTAACAAACAATGGTAAAGAGGATAGTTAGTTTCCACCAACCAACCAACCAACCAACCAACCAACTAACTAACTAACTAACTATCCAATCCAACTATTTCGAAGGAGAGAATCATGATAGGTTCAAGACGCAGGATAGGTCGAGGCTCCGCCTTAGGCGGCAGCGCTAAATGGCTGATTGTTTTGTTTATGGTCATAGCTTCCGTTGTGGCGTATTGCAGCAGCAGTTCCTTTAACGACATCACCAATGAAAAACAGTATGTCAGTTTATCGGTCGAGCAGGAAATTGCCTTAGGGCTGCAATCTGCCCCGCAAATGGCCGCCGAATTCGGCGGACCTGACTCGAATTCGCAAGAACAGGGTGAGGTGAAACAGGTTGGCCAAAATATCCTGGCTTCGACCGAAGCGGGCCAAACGCCTTACAAGTTTAGTTTCACTCTGCTGGCCGATGACCAAACGATCAACGCTTTCGCCTTACCGGGCGGGCCGGTTTTTATTACCTCGGCCTTGTTCAACCGCCTACAAACGGAAGGGCAGTTGGCCGGCGTTCTCGGTCACGAAATCGGCCACGTGGTGGCTCGACACTCAGCCGAACATATCGCCAAGCAACAGTTAACCCAAGGATTAGCCGGCGCGGCGGTGATTGCCTCGTATGACCCCAACCATCCCAACAGTTCTCAGCAAGCGGCTGCCGTCACGGCGATGATCGGCCAGGTTGTTAATATGAAATTTGGCCGCGAAGACGAACTGGAATCTGACCGTCTGGGGGTTCGCTTTATGGCCGAGGCCGGTTACGATCCCCGCTCGATGCTGGATGTGATGAAGATTTTGGCCGAATCATCTGAGGGTAATCGTCCGCCGGAATTCTTCAGCACTCACCCGAATCCTGAAAACCGGATCGCTGCCATTGAGAAGGCTATTAATGCCGAATTTCCTAACGGCGTACCTGATGGGTTAATCAAGTAAGGTCACAGGTGTGTTCAGTTTATTATCACCGACAACCTGTACTCAACCTGGCTATCGACTTCTCTCAAACCAAACCGTTACTTATAACTTCCCCGATTACCAACCACGACCCCCTTGGTTTGGGGCTGATCTACAAACACTCTACAACAAGATCACTCAGCCCCAAACCAATCTTGTAGTCTACGCCCGACGATGGAGGTCGGCCCCTCGGAACGAGAAGCGCTGGCCAACGCCCGTTCGGTGTGGGAGGTCGATCAGACCTTCACTGCACCCCGATTGGGCTTCGCTACCGTCGATCAATATTATGATAACTATTCCTCGAAGCACTTTTTAGGCACAATCAATGTACCAACCCTCATTATCCACGCGCTTGATGATCCGTTTGTACCTCATACCACCCACTTTAATTATCAATGGCATCGTAATCCGTTACTGGTTCCGCTGGTGGTTGAATGCGGCGGCCACAACGGATTTCACGGCCGGGGCTCACTGATCCCCTGGCACAACCGCTGCGCCATCGAATTCCTGCGTCCAATTAATACTTAAATACTACCTTTTGTAGGTCGTAATTATTTTTGATGTGAATTAGACTAGACCCAACGCTTAGGATCGGTAATTGGGCCAATTTCACGTTGCGACAAATTGGAGGTGACTGTTGATGGTGTTACGCCGTCTTCACCGGACTGTCAGATTTGGTGGAATTGGCTTAAAGTGATATTCTGGACAGGCAACACAGCAACGCAGCTTAGAGCAGAGCAACTACCGAGGAGGGGTAATAAGAATGTTCAATTTTCGATTAAGTGCTCAGCGTATTCGACCGCTGGTGCGCGTCAGTTTAGCCATTGTGGCGATGACCATATTTGTGTTCAATATCGTCAAAGCGGTCGAACTTCCACCCGATGGTTCAGCCGCCTTTATTCAGACCAGCGGTCCCAACACCCCCATCACCATTGGCGATTACTACACCAGCTTTCAAGGCCAACAAGACCTGCACTATGTTAGAGTCTTAGTTCCCTGCACCTGGCCTGGTGACCTACCGGTAACGTTTGCGCTGTTTGACCCGGAAATCCAAGAACCGGACCCGCCCCTTTCAAACCCGCCGCCGGCCGATGATGAAATCCGTGACCCCAACAACAACACCATTCAAAATCCCCCTACTGAAAACATCCAATTTGCCGATACGACGACCTACACCTTGTTTGCCATACGCGACGTCGGCCAGGTAGACCAGGTTATTAATCCGGTTTCATTTGTGCCCACCACCAGTCTAACCAACACAACCAACGGTCGTTGGGTGGAGTTAGTGACATTCACCCCCAATACCCCCAATTTTGGCTGTGGTACATACGCCCTGGCCACCATAACCTCTGATAATGACGATAACGCCTGGAAACTGTCCGTGAGCCACGATCCGGATTGTACGGTGAGCGTACCCAATGGCGGAAGCTGTTCAGGTATTGGCCAAACCCAGTCGGCGATGTTGAGTAACGGTAACGAGATAGACAGCGCCGACCAAAGAGACGGTACAGGTGACGAGATATTAATTAGTTTGGATCAAATTACGTACCAGCATGAAGGCCCCGGTTCAACCTGCCAGCTATTCTACCATCCGGTTCAACTGGAGGACATGCCCGAAATCACCCTCAACGATTTTGATCTGGACATCAACGCCCAAGACCCCAACGTGACGGTCCGGCATTTTTCTCCTTCCGGCGCCGTTTACAACGGCACGCCATCTAGAGATAGTGCCTGGAACAACGCCCCGGACCCACCCCCGTTTCCACCCCAACGGGGCGGCGATGTATATCCGGTCACCTTGGATGATCTGGGGATATGGGTGACTGAAATTTGTGTCGTGCGCGACAACCAATATATTTTTGAAGGTCAGGAAGATGAAATTGTCTTTCTCAAGCCGCCGCCCATCCCTCGAATGGCCGTTTCTAAAGATGATGGTCGGATCATTGTGGCTCCGAGCGATGTTTTAACTTACACCATTGTCTTTACCAATATTTCCAATACGGATCCGTTTCCGTTACCGCCGCCGGCGAATTCCGCTCCCCCCGGCGCGGCGTTTAATGTTCGCCTCAGCGACGAGCTGCCACCCTATACGACTTTTGTCGATTGTGCGATTAATCCGCCCTTGACCGGCGCTTGCGCTGAAGGGCCCACCGGATTCGTCACCTTCCAGATTAACGGAATTATTCCGGCCGGCGATGGAGGCAGTACCTCGGTGACCGTTCTGGTTGATGCCGACGCCCCCCCCGGCCTCATCACCGATACCGTGGTCTTAAGCTACACCGGTATTTTGAATGAAGAGTATCCACCGGTAACCGACACGGATGTTAACGAAATCCTGCCCACGCCAACCGAGACACCGGCTCCCATTCCCACTCCCGAGCCAACCGCGACACCTCGTGATAAGGATGACGATGACGATGATGGCGGCAGCACCGTTCCACCGCCACCACCGCCGCCGCCGACCGCTTCGCCCGTACCCGGTGAAGCATCTGTTCAAGTGGAACCAACGCCCACCCCGGTGGTGCTGTTCTTGCCCGAGACGGGTAACCAAAGCCCGCTTTTCGGGCTGACGATTTTTGGCCTGATTTTGCTGGTTAGCCTGCTGGTGGCGACGACAGCCTACTGGCGAACAATGCGGTCCAAGCGCGATGCGTAAGAGTATTCGCTGAAATATTGTTTCAAACCTAACCGATCTCTTGGAGTGGAGGATTAACATGCTGTCAGTTCTATTTACAGCCCTTTTTGCCGTAGTTTTTGGGCTCGCCTTTTGTTTCTCTGGCTATCGCGTCTTTTTGGTCTTACTGCCAATTTGGGGCTTTTTCGGCGGCTTTTGGTTTGGCGCTCAGATGATGGCCCTGCTGTTTGGCACCGGATTCTTGGTGACGGTCACCGGTTGGGTGGCCGGTTTTATCCTGGGCCTGCTCTTTGCCGTCCTGTCCTACCTATTTTATATTCTGGGCGTAGCGCTGGTGGCTGCCAGCTTCGGGGCGGCTGTCGGCATCGGTTTTATGGCCGCTCTTGGTTTTGACGGTGGGTTTTTCGTCATCATCGTAGCCCTGGTTAGTGCCATTTTTGTGGCCTTACTAACGCTAGCTATGAATTTGCAAAAGTATATCATCATCCTTATTACGGCGGTTGGTGGGGCCAATGCCATCATCTTGTCCGCCTTACTGGTGATGGGCCGCGTGTCTCTGGATAGTATTCAATCAGCCGGAAATGCCATCAGGCCTGTTTTAGGTGACTCTTACTTTTGGTTAATATTGTGGCTGGTTCTGGCCGGGGCCGGATTTGTTATTCAAGTGCTTTCAAATCGAACTTACACCTTTTCAAAAGAACAGTTTCACGAGGGGTGGAGCTAAATCGACCACGAATTTAATCAATTACCTGGAAAAAAGTAAGGTCGGGGCAATTCGTGGTTAAAAAGCTCAAACGGAATAAGTCTTAATGGTAATTCTGAACGATTCGTTCAGACTCACATTCAAAAAACTCAAAGATATTGCCAAAAGGAGTTAACACGTGGTCTATTTTTTATTGCGCTGGGCGATTTTAGCCGCTGCTGTTGGGATTACGGCCTGGCTGATGCCGGGCTTCACCATTCAAGGTAATTATTGGATGAGCTTGTTCATTATCTCGGCCGTTTACGGCTTAGTTAACGCCGTCATTCGGCCCATCGTCATGCTTTTAACCTGCCCATTGGTTATTCTGACGCTGGGCCTTTTTACCCTCATCATTAATGCCATGATGCTGTCGTTGACCAACTGGTTCTTACCCAACATTCTCACCATCGATAGCTTTTTTTGGACCACCATTATCGCCGCGATCATCATTAGTATCGTTTCCGGCTTGTTGAATATGTTCCTGCACGATTAAATAAAAAGGGCCGCAGCATCCGCTGCGGCCCTTTTATTTAGAAATAAATTAGCTAAACCAGACATGACAGGTTTTCAAACGTTAGCTTTGATCTAGCGACCGCTCCCATTGGAGCGGATCGTTCTCTCAAATGCAATTGGAAAACCTGTGAGGTCTTCGATTGCGTTCTACCCCAGAAAGCCCAAAATATTCTCCACATACTCAGCCCACAGGTTCGACATTCGCTCCTTCAGATACTTTTGCACGCCCTGGATTTCGGTGGTATACATGCCCAACACATCGGCCCGATAGCCCGCGCCCTGGCCCCACCGTTCGATCGTATGCCGCCAAAAATCGCTGTTGTACCCTTGCGGCGCTAAAACATTGCCCTCCAACAGCGCCCGGACCTCTTGGCCGATGGTTACAATCAACGCTTGATAATCGGTCTTGATCTGCACTTCCAGCATCTGCATCAACCGGCCCAAATCCTCCGATCCGTTCTGGCCGATAACCTGCACCGTTTCCAGCATGTCATTTTTCGGTTTGTCCATCATTTGCCGGGCCAACTTTTCCGTAATCGGCACGGCATCGTAATAAACATCGATACTGCGGGGTTCATACCGGCCAAAACGGTTGTTGGTGGCCCGCAGCGACATAAAATGGCGGCTGCTGGTGTTCCACAAACCGATATAATCGCGAATAAAATTGTTGGCCGTGACAAAATCCAGATTCTGATAGCCTTTGACCTTATCGCGGGCGAAATTCAGCAAATCTTTGTCTTGGAAACTCAAGCCGTACTCTTCTCGATTGAGCGCCTCAAAATTGGTGTTAAGCGCCTGGACCTCGGCCCACAAAATCGCTTCGCGCCGTTCGATAATCCGCTGGAACTCCGTGAAGACGCGATTCCGGTCGGCCATGACATCCGTCTGATCGTAATCCTGGTCGAGGCGACCATCGGGCAGGTAGCCTTGTAGCGCATCGTAAAACAGCACGTTGTCAGCGATAAAGTCGATTTTACGGCTGGTGAACGCGGCGTCGATGGTCGCTCGCCGCAGCGCGATGCCTTCATCGTGGTCGCCGACCGGCCCATCTTTGCCGACGACCTTGGCCGGCTCGCCCTTGTGGGGCATCACAAACAGGGCAAACTTGGTGGCGATATCCTGCGAGACCAAATGGCGCTCGATCAAGTCGGCTACGTTGGCCGGGGCCGGTGGAAACTTTTCGGCAAAGATACACAGGGTTGAATCGTTGTTGCGAATGTAATTATCCAAATCCTCGCGGCTCTGGCCCACATCCATCCCCTTGGTGTCGATGATGGCCCCGAAGCGGCTGAATTCGCCGTCTAATTTGAATAGTTGGGCATCGGCGTGGAGGAAAATCTTCTTGGGGATCGACACCGTCGGCAGTTTGGCCAGATTCAACAGTTCGAATGTTCGGCGCGCCCAGGCTTTCTCCGCGTGGTTACTCTGTTGGGCGGCGGCGTCGGGACGAACGATGGTTTGGGTTCGCTCATCGAGCCTGGCCCGCTGCAACACCGCCGCCTGGAAGGCATCGAACTGATTTTCGCCGAATTTCTTGACAAACTCGGCGGCGTGATCAACCCGGCCTTCGGCGGTGGTCACTACATTCAAATCGACCACATTTCTAATCGCCCGCATTAGTTCGGTGGGCGGCGGTTGAGCGCCGTTCTCGTCCGGGCGCGGATGGGCTTTGAGCCAGGTGTACCAGGCGAACTCGCGGATCAGTTCTTCCAAATTTTGGCGGTCGTACGGCTCAATTTCCAGATAAGTTTGCGCGGCCGGCTTGATGATGACCTCGCAAATGGTGGTTTGCCCCGAGCCGGTTGATAGCAGCTCACGCACTTTGGGCACCGTTTTGGTGGTGCCGCTGGCCAGCTTAATCGAGCCCTCATACGGTTCAACCAGATCGAACAGGTGGCAGATGGCCGTGGTTTTGCCCGCGCCCACCTGCCCGATAAAGACCAGATCATACTGCGGCACATTCAGCATACATTCGATGCGCTGCAACCGCTGCAAGGTGCTGCCCAACGCTTTGATGGCGATATGGTCTAAAACGTTCTTCTTTTCCTTGGCTTTTTTGGTTTCAATGGCCTCGGCGACGTTGTGGATCACGTTTTGTAAGTCGG
>JAGRCC010000051.1 GCA_020433785.1 Anaerolineae bacterium | reverse complement strand
TTTCATCTCTCTTCTTCTCCTTTTTGATACTAAAACAACGGACGGACGGTAGACATCGTACTAACCTGAGTCCGGAAATAGAGATGTTTCATGTCATTTCGGAGCGTCAGTGGAGAAATCCCTGTGATAATACAATGAAAAGGGAGCTGGCTGGAAAAATTTAGAGCGACAACATCCATTTTTCCCGGCGAAGGCTTCGATTATTGGAATGCCTGAGGGATTTCTCCGCCTCCGGCTACGAAATGACACGCTCGATTTTAATTATCGAACTCAGGTTACTAGGAAACAATCACCGGTTTATCGTGCCGAGATGTAACCGGCGTGGTAAGCTGATTTTGAATCCAATCCAGCCAGTCGGGCAGGCCCTCGCCCGTTTCGGCAGACAGGGCGAAGATCGGGACATCGGGACAAATCTGGCGGATGTTGGCTTTGAGCTGCTCGATATTTACCTTGAGATAAGGGCTGAGATCGGTTTTGGTGATGACGACGCAGTCTGCCTCGTAAAACATCACCGGATACTTGAGCGGCTTATCTTCCCCTTCGGTCAGGCTGACCAGCACCACGTTGGCGTGCTCGCCCAGCGGGTACTCCGCTGGGCAGATGAGATTGCCCACATTTTCGATGAAAACCAGGTCAAGCGCCGCCAGATCGAGCCGGTCAAGCCCGGTGGCGATCATCGCTGCGTCCAGGTGGCAGGCCCGGCCGGTGGTGATGGCCACGACCGGCACGCCGTAGGCTCGCAGCCGGTCGGCGTCCAGTTCGGTCGTCATGTCCCCTTCCAATACGGCCGTGCGAATATCGATGTCGAGCGCCCCCAGCGTGCTCTCCAGCAGCGTCGTTTTGCCGGTGCCGGGGCTGCTCATCAGGTTGAGACAGCGCACCCCGGCGGCTTCCAAGCGCGCCCGGTTCGCGGCGGCTATTTGCTGGTTGCCGTCCATTAAATCGAGGTTCAGGATCGTGCCGGTTGGAGTGGCCGTGTGGTTGTGATTACCGTTTGTTGTGCACATCGTAACTCCTCTGTAAATAGGTTTCGTAGGACAAACTTAAGTTTGTCCTACGGCAATTCTCATTGTCGGTGTCGTCTCATGAAAATAAGGAGCGTCAAAGTAAACTTTGACCCGACCGTGATTGACAAAGCTTGCTTTGTCGCTCCGTTACTTTTTATTGCTGTCTATTCCGATTTGGGCAGGACCAAATTGGCGATGAGCGCCGTCAGGCCGCCGGTAGTAATCGGCGAGCTAAAAACCGATTGAACAATCGGCGGCATCGCGCTCAGGACGTCCGGCACAGCCTGCACGCCTAAGCCCAACCCAAAAGCCAGCGCTAAAATCATCAAGGCCCGGCTGTCGATCTTTTCCGTGGCGATGATTTTGACGCCGGCGGCGGCCACCGTGCCAAACATGACAATCGTCGCGCCGCCTAACACCGGCCGGGGCATGGCGCTCAGTACGCCGCCCACAATGGGGAAAAGGCCCAGCAGCACCAGGAACCCGGCGATGAAGAAGCCGACGTAGCGACTGGCCACGCCGGTCAATTGAATCACTCCATTGTTTTGGCTAAAGGTGGTGTTGGGGAAGGTGTTAAACACCGCCGCAATCATCGAGTTGAGGCCGTCGCCCAGAATGCCGCCTTTAATCCGCTTCATATACAGCTCACCTTCAATCGGTTCACCGGAAACCATCGAGGTCGCGGTCAGGTCGCCGGTGGATTCTATTGTGGTGATCAGAAAAAGGAGGGCGACCGGAATAAAGGCGGCCCAACTAAAACTAAATCCATACCGAAACGGGATCGGCACGTTGAACGCCGGCAAACTGCCGAGCGAACTAAAATCAACCAACCCTAAAAACAGCGAGATGGTATAGCCGACGATCAGGCCGATGACAATCGACCCCATTCGTAAATATTGGTTGCTGCTGCGGTTTAGGATGACCACGGTCAATAAGACAGCGGCGGCCAGCCCCACATTCAACAGGCTGCCGAAGTTCGCCGCGCCGGCCCCACCGGCGATGTCGGTCATCCCGGCCCGAATGAGGCTGAGGCCAATCAGCGTTACCACCGAGCCGGTGACGAGCGGCGTCAGGATTCTCTGAGCCAAATGGACGAACCGGCTTAAGATCATTTCGATAGGGGAAGCCACGAAACAAACACCAAAGATTAGCGCCAGCGCGGCCGTGCCGCCCCCAACAGCGGTTCCGGCGGCGATGAGCGGGCCTAAGAAGGCGAAGCTGGTGCCTTGAATGCTGAGCAGCCCGGAGCCAACCGGCCCGAACCGTTTGGCTTGAATAAAAGTCGCCACCCCGGAGACAAAGAGAGACATACCGACCAGATAAGTGGTGGTTTCCGCGTCGAGCCCCAGCGGGCCGCTCAAGACCAGCGTCGGGGTGATGATCCCGACAAAAATCGACAATAAGTGTTGGATAGCGGCCAGGATGGTTTCCACCAGCGGTGGCCGATCCTCCAATCGGTAAATAACCTCAGCATCCGTCGCCGACCTTGCCTCCGGAACATCGAGTGACCCCAAACTACCTTCTTGAACAGCTTGCACCTTAACCCCCTTTTTTGTAACTATCAGGTGACTGGCACTTTGGCTCAAACGACACCGCTGAATGAAATACAACAAGGCCATTACGGCGATTAAGTGCCAGTCACCTTTCGACTGAAAATAACGTTAATGATTGACCGTTTCTAAATCATCGATCCACTCAACTCGCTCAATTTTGAGTTCTCGTCCGGAGCGAATATCGTGCAGCGGGGCCT
>JAGRCC010000050.1 GCA_020433785.1 Anaerolineae bacterium | reverse complement strand
GACTCCGGCATGATGGGCGGCAGCGACTCGCACGAGTTCATGGTGCTGAGCCAAAGCGGCGAAGACACGGTTTTCATCAGCAGCGACGGCGCTTACGCCGCCAACGCCGAGCGAGCCGTTTTCGACAAAGGCACGCCGCCGGCTGAAGAACCGGGCCAACTGGAAGAAGTTTACACCCCTAACTGCAAAACCATCGCCGAGGTAGCCAACTTTTTGGGTGTGCCGCAAACGCGCACCGTTAAGGCTGTTTTCTTCATTGCCGAAAACGAAAAGGAAGACTTTATTTTTGTGGTCATTCGGGGCGATCTGCCGGTTAACGAAGTCAAGCTGAGCAACGCTCTGGGCGGCCTCAGCTTCCGGCCCGCCACCGAGGAGGAAATCGAGGCTGTCGGCGCCGTGCCCGGTTACGCTACGCCGATTGGTTTGAACAAAGATTTGGGTGACGGGCGCAAACTGATCATCATCGCCGACGACTCGGCGGTCAACTTCCCGAACCTGGTCAGCGGCGCAAACAAAGCCGAGTACCACCTTAAAAACACCAACGCCAATCGCGACTACCAACCGGACATCGTGGCCGATATCGCCCTGGCTCAGGACGGCGACAAATGCCTGGGCAACGAGGCCACCTTCGAGCTGCATCGCGGCATCGAAGTGGGTCACTGTTTCAAGCTCGGCATGCGTTACAGCAAGCCGGTTGGCCTGAAATATCTCGACGAAAACGGCAAGGCCCAGATTCCGGTGATGGGCAGTTACGGTATCGGCGTGGGGCGGTTAATGGCCGCCGTGGTCGAGCAGCACCACGACGACAACGGCATCATCTGGCCCGAGTCCATTGCCCCATTCGACCTGCATGTGGTCTCGCTGGCCAAACGGCCGGACGATGAGGTCGGCCAGCAGGGCGAAGCCCTCTACCAGAAGTTGCAGCAAGCCGGCTTCGATGTTTTATATGACGACCGCAAAGAAAGCCCCGGCGTCAAATTCTCCGACGCCGATCTGATCGGCATTCCCTGGCGGATCACCATCAGCGCCCGCAGTCTAAAAAACGGCGGCGTTGAAGTCAAGCGCCGCCGCGACGCAGACGCGGAAATTGTGCCGGTAGACCAACTTGTTGGATTTTTGAAAACCAAGCGTTCATAAACATCGAATTTTATTTTTCGGAGCGACAAAGCTGGCTTTGTCTTGGTCAAAGTAAACTTTGACGCTCCCAGTTTTATTTTCAAGAGGAGAGGAGGGAGATCAGGTAAGTTAGGGATGACCTATTGGGAATTTAGTGATTGGAGAAAAGGCTAATCACCCAATCTCTAATCGCCCAATCTCCAGTCTCTAATCTCCAGTCTCCCCCATGACCATTTATGCTCAAAGCCATCCTAACAACTGAACAAGAAGATTTGCTCAAACGAGAGCGCCAATGGCTAACCGACTTACAGGTAATTTTAGCCCAATTAGGCGCCACCAAAGATGACCAGACGACGCTGAACCGGTCGATTCAGCAGCTCGACGAACTATTTTTGCTGGTCATCGTCGGCGAATTCAATGCCGGCAAGAGCGCCTTCATCAACGCCCTACTCGGCCACAACCTGCTCAAGGAAGGCGTTACCCCGACCACCGCCGAGATCAACATTCTGCGCTTTGGCGACGCCAGCCGCGTCGAAGTCAAAGGGGCCGACCTGCGGATTTTTCACGAGCCGGTCGATATTCTCAAACAGATCAATATTGTCGATACCCCCGGCACCAACGCCGTCATCCGCAAGCATCAGGAGATCACCGAGGAGTTCGTGCCAAACTCTGATCTGGTGCTGTTCATCACCTCGGCCGATCGGCCCTTTACCGAGAGCGAGCGCACGTTTTTGGCCCAAATTAAGGAGTGGGGCAAAAAAGTGGTGCTGGTCATCAACAAGGTCGATCTGTTTCAAACCGAGGAAGAGTTAGAGCAGGTCATCGGCTTTGTCCGGGAAAACGGCCTGCTGCTGCTCGGCACCACGCCCGATATCTTCCCCGTTAGCGCTCGCCGGGCGCTGCGGGCCAAACAGGGTCAACCGGAGCAGTGGGCCGAGAGCCGCTTTGAACCGCTGGAGCGATACATCCACGACACGCTCGATGAGTCGAGCCGGCTGCGGTTGAAATTTCTCAACCCATTGGGCGTCGGCGACCGCTTGCTCACCAAATACACCGCCATTACCGAGAATCGACTCGCCCTGCTGAACGACGATTTCGAAACGATGGACAACCTGGAACGCCAGCTTGATCTGTATCGGCAAGACATGGAGCGCGACTTTAAATTTCGCCTGGCCGATATCGAAAATATCCTGTTTGATATGGAGAATCGGGGCGATAATTACTTTGACGAAAACATGCGCATCGCTCGTATTTTTGATTTGATGAACAAGAAGCGCTTTCAGGAAGGTTTTGTCAAAGAGGTTGTGACTGATGTGCCGCAGCAGATCGAACAAAAAGTGAGTGAATTGATCGATTGGCTGGTCAATTCCGATCTCAAACAGTGGCACAGTGTGATGGATTATCTCGATCAGCGCAAAAAGGAGTATGAAGATCGCATTGTGGGCGAGGTTGGGGGCAGTTTTCGCTACGACCGCGACCACTTAATCGATTCGGTTGGGCGCGAGGCCCGGACGGTAGTGGAAACGTACGACACCAGCGACGAAGCCCGAAAACTGGCTAACAGCGCCCAAATGGCCGTGGCTGAAACCGCTGCTGCGGAAATGGGCGCTATTGGCCTGGGAGCCTTGATCACGGCGCTGGCCACCACCGCCGCCGCCGATATCACCGGCATTCTGGCCGCGAGCGTCGTGGCTGCGCTGGGGTTTTTTGTCATCCCGGCCAGGCGGCAGTCGGCGAAAAAGCAGATGGAGGAACGGGTCGCAGTGCTGCGGGCTCAGCTAACCGGTTCGCTAACGACCCAATTCAATAAAGAGCTAAACCGCAGCCTGGCCCGTATCAACGACGCTGTTGCTCCTTATACCCGTTTCGTTCGGGCCGAGCGAAGCAAAATGGAAGAAACCAAGTCCGAACTCGACCAGGGGCAGGAGACGCAAGGTCGTCTGCGGGCCGAGATCGAGCGATTAATCTAGAACCGACTAAGACGATGACCAACAAAACCCTTCTTCTAACCGGAGCCAGCGGTTATCTAGGCCAACATGTGGCGGTTCGAGCTACGGAAAAATACAATCTTTATTCGGCTTTCGGGGCAAACCCGGCCGGTATTACCGCCGGGCAGCCGGTGTCGCTCGATTTGGCAGACCGGGCGGCCGTCCACCAAACCGTTAGCCGTCTAAAACCCCAGGCCATCATCCACGCTGCCGCCATCAATCCCGGCAGCGGCGACGCCGACGCGATGCAGCGGATCAACGTTGATGGCTCGCGCTACCTGGCCGAAGCGGCAGTGGCTAGGGGCATCCGGCTGGTATTTGTGTCCACCGATGTGGTCCACAGCGGCCTGACCCCGCCCTATACCGACGACGCCTCGCCCACCCCGATTAACGACTACGGCCGCTCCAAAGCCGCGGCTGAAGCCATCATCACCCAGATCGATCCGACCGCAGCCATTACCCGGACTTCGCTGATTTATGGGTTGGAAAGGATGGATCGCGGCACCGCCGGCTTCGTCGAACGTCTCGAGGCTGGCCAAACGCTCACGCTATTCAATGACGTTATTCGCCAGCCGATCTGGGTTGAGTCGCTGGCTGAGGCGCTGTTGAAACTGGTCGAGTTGGATTTTGCCGGCACGTTGAATGTGGTGGGGCGTCAGGCGCTAAGTCGGGAAGCGTTTGGGCGGCGACTGCTGGCCCATTGGGGTATCGAAGCCGGCAGCCGGGTGCAGTCGGGGCGCGGAGCGGATGTTTCAGCCACCATTCCGCTCGATTTACGGCTCACTTACAGCCAAGCCGAGCAGCTATTGCAGATGACGCTCTATGGCGTTGATGACGTGCTGGCCATGAACGGGGGGCCAAGTGGAGGGTAATAATCGTGCAAATCGAATCCTCACCATCTAGCCAGGATATAAACTCGCCATGTGACCAGTGTGTCTCCCGGCCTTTTTTCGTACACTACACTATGGGTCGGTCTAAAGGCCGATCTAGCGTCGATGCATTTGCTGGCGATGCTGCCTCATCTTAATATTCTAAAGAGTTATTTCTAAACAAGACAAGACCATTCCATTCTGCCGCTAACAATCCAAAGTTACACGACCTCAAAATTATTCACATTTCCTTTGCAGCCATTTCAATCGCCCAAGTGGAAATCAGCTTGTTTTCGCTGAGAATCGGTTGTTCTTGAGTTGAAAGGTTAGTATAAAATATTAAGGAAGGTTTATAATGTTAAAAGAAGAGTCTAAAATATTAAAACCACCGGTCGGCGACCGGGATCATACTCTGGGGCCGGATACGGCTCAAATCACTCTGGTCCAGTACGGAAACTACGAATGCCCCCACTGCCGCCGTATTCATCCTGTGCTTCAAGCCCGCCAACGGCGCTTGGGAGAGCGGCTGCGTTTTGTTTTTCGACACTTACCCACACCGGCCCATCCCCACTCACAGTTAGCGGCAGAAGCGGCAGAAGCGGCGGGGGCGCAAGGTAAATTTTGGGAAATGCACGATTTTCTTTTTGAGCAGCCTTATGAAGTTCTAAATGAGGATCATTTTATTCATGCGGCTGAAACGATTGGCTTAGACGTCGAACGTTTTATAAACGACCTAAGCGAACATACTTACGCGGAACACGTTCAAGAAGACTTTGACAGCGGGATGATGAGCGGCGTCAATGGTACGCCCACCTTTTTTGTCAACGGGATCCGGCACGA
>JAGRCC010000664.1:1858-3768 GCA_020433785.1 Anaerolineae bacterium | reverse complement strand
TGGCATCCCAACCGCAACATCCCCGGCATCGAGTTCCATTCCGGGTCGTTGGGCCATTTGCTGCCGGTGGCGGTCGGCGTGGCGCTCGATTGCAAACTGCGCGGGCAACACAACCGGGTGGTGGTCATTACCGGCGACGGCGAGTTAAACGAAGGCTCCAACTGGGAAGCCTGCCTGGTCGCCGCCGCCTACCGGCTCGATAACCTGCTGATTATCGTGGACCGCAACCAGTTTCAGGCCAACCTGCCGACCGAGGCGCTGATCCCGCTGGAGCCGCTCGATCACAAGTTCGAGGCATTCGGCGGCTGCGTCAGGCGCATCGATGGGCACAGCTTTCCGGCCCTGGCTGAAACGCTGGCCGCCGTGCCCTTTGCGCCGGACCACCCCAGTGTCGTCATTGCCGACACCGTGCGCGGGCGCGGCCTGCCCAGCATCGAGCGGCGCGCCGACCGCTGGTTCTGCAACTTCACCGCGCCGGAAATCGAGCAGCTTTTGGCTGAACTGCACGGCGTTCGCCAGGCTGAACTAACTTCAGAAGTGTTGGTGGTGCGTTGATGACCTACGAAGACGCCCTTAGAGACATCGTCCAGCGCGACGAGCGGGTGATGGTACTGACCGCCGAAAATCGGGCGGCTATCCGCAACCTGGCCAGCGAACTCAACGGCCGCTTTATCGATACCGGCATCACCGAGCAGGCCATGGTCGGCATTGCCGCCGGGTTGGCTCTGCGCGGGCGCGTTCCGGTGGCCCACGCGCTGGCCGCGTTCTTAACCATGCGGGCTTTCGAGTTTATCCGCACCGATGTTGGCATCGCCAGCCTGCCGGTCAAGTTGGTTGGCGGGGTGGCCGGTTTTCTATCCGAGGCCAACGGCCCGACCCACCAGGCCATTGAAGATGTGGCCTTAATGCGAGGCATCCCGCCCATGCACATCTTCTGCCCGGCCGACGAGCAAGATTTAATCATCGGTCTGCCGCACCTGCTGGCCAGCCCGCAGCCGGTCTATATTCGCCACACGGCCTTGCCGCCGGCCGTTGATCACGATCGCCATTTTGAAATCGGTCAGGCCGAGCGCATCGCCGATGGCCGCGACATCACCATTCTGGTCTATGGGATGCTGTTGAAACAGGCCATCCAGGCCAGGGACAACTTGCAGCGGCAGGGGGTTTCGGTGCGGTTGTTGAATATGCGTATGCTCAAACCGGTCGATGCGGAGGCCGTTCTGTCAGCCGCCGCCGAAACCCGGCTGCTGGTCACGTTGGAAGACCATTTCATTACCGGCGGCCTGTACTCGATTGTGTGCGAACTGCTGGTTCGACATCAAATCCGGCGGCCCGTGCTGCCGCTGGCTCTGGATCAGCGCTGGTTCAAACCGGCTCTGCTCAACGATGTCCTGGCCTACGAGGGCTTCACCGGCCCTGACCTGGCCGATAAAATCAAAGCGCTGCTTTGATACTCCCGCTCATTTTTTGTTGGAGCGACAAAGCTTGCTTTGTCAAAGCTAATGTCAAAGTAAACTTTGACGCTCCTACCTTATTTTTATAGGAACGGTACATCATGCCCAACAGCGTCACATTCAATCCCAACTACCCGGACATCAGCGAGTCGAACAAACTGTATGCCCGCGCGATCGGCCTGATCCCGGCTTACTCGCAGGTGTTAGCCAAAGGGCCGAGCCAGTATGTCAACGGGGTCGCGCCCAAATACCTGCGCCGGGGCCAGGGCGCGCGGGTGTGGGACGTGGACGGCAACGAGTATCTCGATTTCAATATGGCGGTTGGTCCCATCTCGTTGGGCTACGCTCATCCGCGCGTTGACGAGGCCATCAAACAGCAGCTCGATGACGGGATCACCTTTTCGCTGATGCATCCTTTAGAGGTAGAGGTGGCCGAACTGCTGCGCGACCTCATCC
>JAGRCC010000664.1:0-1786 GCA_020433785.1 Anaerolineae bacterium | reverse complement strand
CGGGCCTACACCGGCCGGGACAAGGTGCTGTGCTGCGGCTATCACGGCTGGCACGACTGGTACATCGGCCTGACGCCGCGCAATGCCGGCGTTCCCCAAGCTGTGCAAGAGTTAGTCCACACCTTCCAATATAATGATCTCGACTCGGTCAAGGCCGGGCTGGATGAAGACACCGCCTGCGTGATTCTCGAACCGATGGTGTTTGAATTGCCACGCAACAACTTCCTGCAAGAATTGAAGGCGCTGTGCGCTCAAAACGGGTCGTTACTGATCTTTGATGAGATGTGGACCGGCTTTCGGCTGGCGTTGGGCGGCGCGCAAGACTATTTCGATGTGGTCCCGGACCTGGCTTGTTATTCGAAGGCCATCGCCAATGGGATGCCACTATCGGCGCTGACCGGCCGGCGGGAGATGATGCAGCTGCTCGATGAGGTGGTCTTCTTTTTCACCACCTTCGGCGGTGAGGCGTTGTCGCTGGCCGCGGCGCAAGCCACTTTAATCGAACTGCGCGATCAAAACGGGCCGGCTTATCTGGCCGAACAGGGCCGCACGCTGCAAGACGGGTACAACCGTCTGGCCGATGAACTGGGTCTGGCCGATTATACGCGCTGCATCGGCCACCCGGCCCGTACCCTGGTAACGTTCGATCCGGCGGCGGGCGACCCGCTGCATCTGAAATCGCTGGTGCAGCAGGAGTTAATCAAACGGGGCGTGCTCTGGTCGGGCTTTCACAATCTATGTCTGGCCCACATCGACGCAGATATCCAGTACACCCTCAGCGCCTACCGCGAGGCGCTGACTATTCTCAAACAAGCCATCGCTGAGGATAATGTGGCCGGCTATCTGCGCGGTAAGCCGGTTCAGCCGGTGTTTCGAAAGACCGGTAATTTCAATGTCAAACCCAAACGGCGGCCTGGGGCTAACGGCCGAACCGGCTAGGCAGACCACCAGGTGACTGGCACTTAATCGCCGTAATTGCCTCGGTGTATTCCATTCAGCGTTCTCGATTTGAGCAAAAGTGCCAGTCACCTTAGAAAAGGGGCGTGATGAACCTATTTTCACTCGAAGGAAAAGTGGCGATAGTTACCGGCGCGGTGGGGCTGCTGGGGCAGCAGCATTGCGCGGCTCTGGCCGAAGCCGGGGCGAACATCGTGGCTTGCGACCTGGACGGCGACCACTGCCAGGATTTCGCCGCCGGCTTGCCGACCGAGTCGCTGGGCGTCGGGGTCGATGTCACCGTTCCGGCCTCGATTAGCTGGCTGCTGGACGAGGTCTTGGCCCAGTTCGACCACGTCGATGTCCTGGTCAACAACGCCGCCATCAACGACAAGTTTGAAGACCCGGCGCTGGCCGCCGAGCAGTCTCGTTTTGAACATTATCCGCTGGCGTTGTGGCAGCAGTCGTTGGCCGTCAACATGACCGGCGTTTTTTTGTGCGCCCAAATTATCGGCCGGCACATGGCCGAACAACGCAGCGGCAGCATCATCAACATCGCTTCGACCTACGGCCTGGTCGCGCCCGATCAATCCCTTTATCAAACGCCCGATGGCGAGCAGCCGTTCTATAAATCGCCGGCTTATCCCACCACCAAAGGAGCGGTCATCGCGTTCACTAAATATTTGGCGGCCTATTGGGGCGCGGTGGGCGTGCGCGTCAATGCCCTTTCGCCAGGCGGGGTGCAGAATGGGCAGGACGACTATTTTGTCGCCAACTACGCGGCCAAGACGCCCCTCAAACGCATGGCCCAACCTGATGATTATAAAGGCGCGATTGTTTTTCTGGCCAG
>JAGRCC010000663.1 GCA_020433785.1 Anaerolineae bacterium | reverse complement strand
TTCACGTTTGAAATCCGTCATCAATACCTCATTGGCTGAACTTACGCCGTAGCGTACGACAATTGTTCGGACGTAAAATGTCAGGGTCGAAATTTCACGGACGAGAAATTAGTTCCCCAAAAATCCCGGCCGCATGGCCAGCTTGGCCAGACCGCGAGCGTTGGCCAGCACCGGCTCGTACATCACCGTCGCTTTGGGAAACTGGCGCAGCAGCGTGGCCGACAAGGCCAGCGCCCCACCGCCGGTCAGCAAGATGGTGTAGGCATCTTTAGACCTGCCGACGGTCCGATCCAGGAAGTTATGGACATCGGCAGCCAGGGACTGCACCGCCCGTTTGCCTTCCTGGGTGACATCGGTTAGTTGACCGTTGATGTAAGTCTCAGCCGGACGGCCGTTGACCACCGCCTGGACCAACTCGTTGGCCTTGCGCAGCTCCAATTCCAGGCCATAGCTGTGCTTGACGCTGCGCATCAACCGCTCGGCGGCCCGGCGCATACCGAGCGTATCGCCCTCGCTAATGCGTTGGCTGATCCGACCGCCTTCAACGACCAGCACATCCAGCGTGTTGAAGCCTTCATCAATAATCAGGGTCGGGGCCCGCTGAGCCTCCTTGCCCCGAATCCACTGGCCGTGTGAGTCCATCCCCCAGTCGAACCAGGTGGCCACCGGCTGGGGGATCTTGGCCCGGATAGTGGTAATGGTCAGCACCGTCTCCACGCCGTCAACGCTGAAGAGGTGCTCGCCGACCATCCAGTTACGCATGGCCCGTTCTACTTGCAGAGCTTCATTTTTGTCTTGCACCACCTCCACCGGCAGGGCAATAGCCAGGGCTACCTGGTGAGCGCCGCCGTTGAGAATGCGATACAGGGCGGCATAAAAGGTGGCCCGCAGTTCCGGGCTGTCCTTGAAACGGTCGAAGTCCATACGGTCAATCGGTTCGGCAAAGTCGCTGACGTTGGGGCCAACCAGATATTCGGTCCGGTCAAAGACCACCCGAAACGGGTGACGGCTGGCCCGCTGCGGCCGGACGACTCCGGCCAGAGTCAACCCATCCTTTTTGCCCCGGTTAGGTTCGCCCACCGACGAGGGCAGGACGTAGGTCAGAATTTCGTCACCCTGCACCTGGGCAATTTTTATGGCATTAAAGCCGGGATCGAGTCCGGCTAAGGTAATCTCGTGGTTCATTGGTAAACTCCTCGTAGGTTTTGGATTTACGATCAATGGTTCGTAATCCAATTTGCATTTCCAACATCGTAAAACTGAAAATCACCTTTGGTTTAAATCACCGCCGCCACATAGGCGAAGGTGGGGAACTTGCAGTCTCAAGCTAATTTTGAACGAGTCTTATGCCCTGTCCCTGGGCTAATAAGGTTCTGTCTTCGGGCTGACCAGGGGTCAGGATCGTGCCCCGATACGCCTTCTTATGGGCTGCCCGTGTGCTGCCTCTGGTCTGTCTCTAAGTTACCGGGCTATTGCCGGGCTACTCTCCCGCTGCTTTGGCGCTGCTAATGATCCTGTTGTCTCAGCCTGCACCTCGACAAGCAGGTTTATGCTCTGGCTTATGACCTCCTCATGGGCTTGCCGTGAGCGTAGTCGAACGGTCAGGCTACTACCTCATCATCCAGATCGCCCCGTCCCGAATCAACCTCGCTCCCCAGCACCGGGGGTAACAGTTCTGGAGGCTCCTGCCAGGTGGGCAGCGTCCCGTCCCACATCATTGCCGGCGGCAGGTTGTAGCTTGGATAGCGATGATTGTGGGTCGTCCGGTGGGATTGGGATCCCAAAGCCTTTGTCCATTGTCGATTGACCATCAGGGCCGTGCCACCGATGGTCAACGCTGCCAGCAAAAAAGCGCCGATCCCGACGGTGACCAGCCGCATCGCCTCGCTGATGTAGAAGGCGTAGACAATGCCACTGCCGAAGGCCAAACCAAGACCCAGGCTGAACCAGGTCAGAAATCGTTTCATCAAGCACCCTCCCTAAGCTGCCGCCAATAGCGAATTCGCTGTTTTAACAGCCGGCTGTAATCCCGCACCAGCATCGCTTTGGCCGTGCCCCCGCCAAATTGTGACCGGAGGGCCGTGGCGCTGTTCTTGATCACCAGGGCATAGGCTAACCGATCCGGGTCGATCTGCCACTCATCCACCAGTCGGTCCCCGGCCAGTTGGTCCTGATCCGGCGGCATTGGCTCCTGAGCCAACCGGGGCAGGGCCTCATAATCCTGCTCTTCCGGCCAGGCAGCGCGAAAACGGGTCGTCCGGCCGTTGACAACGGCCAGGCCGTCTCCGTCACCACCGAGCTTTTCGGTGTGCTGTCCTTCCAGTCCGGTGGCCAGGTAGGCCTGTTCACGCGGCAGTTGGAAAACAATCCGGCTGGGAAAGTTGGCCTTGGCCAGCGACCCCTTGTCGCCAAAGACGGAGGGATTGGCCGCCTGTGAAGCGACCAACAGGTTGATGTTCAGCCCACCGGCCATCTGTGACAGTTGGGTCAACATCGGCCCGGTCTCGGGATTGATCTGGGTCAGTTGGGAAACTTCATCCACGACAATTACCCAGCGCTGCCGGCAACGCTCATTATCCTGCCGGCGTCGTTCCATCTCGGCCAGAGCAAAGCGGAGTAGGTTGGCGCTGTCCTCGTAATTGTTGGCCAGCGGCGCGGCCAGGTGAGCCAGCCGGGTAAAGGGCTGAAAGGTGATGTCATTCTTGGGGTTGAGGATCAGAAATTGATATTCTCCCGGTTGGTGGGTGCGGGCCAGGCTGAGGATGAAGTTGGCCAGGCAGGTCGTTTTGCCGGAGCGGGTCGCGCCGAAGATGCTCTTGTGGGGATTGTGCCAGTCGACCCGAGCCACCGGGCCCAGCGCTTTCTGGCCGATGGTAGCCGAGCTGGCCCGGTGGGGCAGCTGCGACAGATGCACCTCCCGCCAGCGACCACGGGGCAGGGTGAACTCAACCCGAACCAGGGCCAGGTCACGATAGACCCGGGCAAAGGGAGAGCCGGAGGCCATCGCCAGCCGGTCGCCCAGGGTCAATACGGTTTTCAGGTCTTCATCACGGATTTGAATCGTCACGGTCACGCACTGCGGCCCGATCACGGGCCGGCTGTGAAAGCGGAACGGCACGCCACTCTCGAGCTTGACCCGACGCATAAACTGGCGTCGGCTGGCGTCGGTGTGACGCAGGACGTAGGTCACCGCTTGCAGGTAAAGTTGGTTTTCACTCTGTTTCATCGTGTCATACCCCTCCCTACTCCCTACTCTACCCCCGAATTAGGCCAAATAGCCCCATCTGAGTAGGGGGAGTAGGGCAGTAGGCCTCAGCCGGTCAGGCCCCAGGCCAGCGCCCGCCAGCTGATGCTAACGAGAACCAGCCGTAATCGCCAGGTTGCCAGCCAATCGTCAAGTCGACTTTGAAGCCTGGTGGTAAACGTCTGGTACCACCAACCGATGACCAACAACCAGGCCAGCGACAGCAAGGGGATAGCCAGGAAGCCTGTCCCACGCTGGTCGTCAATCACTTCCACATTAAGGCTGAGATAAACGGCCATTGTTGTGGCCTCGAAGGTTGTCACCATCACGGGCCTCCAAAGCGCATGTCGAATTCCGCGCTGCGGTAGGGTGGGGCGACCTTATTCTTCTTGACCGTGGCTTTGATCCGGGCGCCGATGATTTCGCGTCCGTCCTTGACAGCCCGAATTCGGTGCAGATCCAGTCGGACCGAGGCGTAGAAACGGAGGGCCATCCCGCCGGTGGGCGTTTCTCCGCTGCCAAAAAGTACGCCGACTTTCACCCGGAGCTGGTTCGTAAAGATAAGGATCGTGCCGTTGGCTCGTACCGGACCGGCCAGTTTGCGCAGGGCCTGACTCATTAACCGGGCTTGCAGGCCGGCGTGGTTGTCGCCCATCTCACCCTCAATCTCGGCCCGGGGCACCAAACTGGCAGCCGAGTCGATAACTACCACCGAGGTCCCGGCCCGGATGAGGGCCTCGGCAATTTCCAGCGCCTCTTCACCCGTGGCAGGCTGGGCCAGGTAGAGATCGGCCAGGTTGACCCCGCAACGAGCGGCGTAGCTCAAGTCGAGGGCGTGTTCCATATCGATGAAAGCGCACACCCCATCTTGCTTCTGGCCTTCGGCGATGACCTTCAGGCAGAGGGTGGTCTTGCCGCTGCTTTCCGGACCATAGATGTCGATGATCCGCCCTTTGGGCAGACCACCGACCCCTAGCGCGGCATCGAGCGCCGGGTAGCCGGTGGAAACAGCCTCGACCCCAAGGTCGGCCGTATCGCCCAGTTGCTGGATGACCCCCTCGCCAAAACGGCGGTGCAGTTCGCGCAGCGTCCGCTCTAGCTCAGCCTGTCGAACCTCTGGGCTGATCTCCGGCGGGGATAGGACACCGATTTTTCCATTGGTTGTTGTTAGCATTGTCTGCCCCTTTCGATGCGATTATAATGTGATTGGCCGGGAAGGTTGTCTGCCCGCCCGGCCCGGCCTGCTGTTGGACAAGAACAGCAGGCCACCTTCAAAACAATTAGCCCCTGGCAGCTAGAGCAGTCTAAGCTGCCAGGGGCGTTCTGCCGCTGCTTCAATCGCTTGATGCAAATGCTCCCAAGCTTTGAGATACCGCGCCCACTGGCCGCCATACGCTTCCGGATGAAACGACCA
>JAGRCC010000662.1 GCA_020433785.1 Anaerolineae bacterium | reverse complement strand
ACCGAACGCAAGCGGGCCGAGGAGGCGCTGCGGCAAAGCGAACAAACCTATCATTTCCTGGTAGAATCTATCCCAAACACCTCAATTCACCTGATTGATCAGGACCTCCGATTTCTGATCACCGGCGGGGTTGAACTGGCTAAAAATAATCTTGAAAAATCCCAAGTGGAAGGGCGTACATTACGGGAAGCGTTTCCTGAAGACGTAGCGGATCTCTTTGAGCCGTTGTATCGTAAGGCCTTCAAGGGAGAGGCAACGGAATTTGAAATGCCGTATGGACCCTATCATTATTTCCAACAAATCGTCCCTGTCGGTGATGCAGATGGGCAAATTTTTGCGGTAATGATCATTTCCACCAATATTACTGAACGCAAGCGGACGGAAGATGCCTTGCGGGCAAGTAAAAACAGACTCACCCTGGCCCAGAAAGCGGGCAAAATCGGCATTTGGGATTGGGGCCTTGAACAAGATCGCTTGATTTGGGATGAGCGGATGTATGAAATGTATGGGGTCAAGCCAGAAAGCTTTAGCGGTAATTATGAAGGCTGGAAAAAGAATTTACACCCCGATGATCTGGCTGAAGCAGTTGGAGCAGTACAGCAAGCCATTCATAATCAGCACGAATTTCATTTCGAATTCCGCATTGTGCCCCCCTCGGGTGAAGTGCGTTATATTGAAGCCCATGCGCTGGTCATATATAATGCTAATGACCAACCCACACAAATGGTGGGTGTAAATATAGATGTCACCGAGCGCAGGCAGGCGGAAGAGGCCTTACGCGAAAGCAAGAAGCTGTTGCAGGATATCACAGACCTCACCCCGGCGTTGATTTATATGCTGGATACCGACGGGCGTTTCATGCTGTTCAATCGTAAACTTGAGGAACTTTTTAGTGTAAAGAGCAGTGAAGTCATCGGTCAAACTCGCCTCAATATCATGCCACCTGAAATCGCTCAACAACACCGAAATAACGACCTCAGGGTGATTAACACCCGCCGGTCTCAAAACTTCGAGGAAGAAAATCTGGAAGCCGATGGAACACATCATTATCTAACTACAAAGTTTCCGCTGTTCAATACCGAAAATGAAATTTACGCCATTTGCGGTATTTCGATAGACATTACCGATCGTAAACGGGCAGAAAAGGCGCTGAGCGAGAGCGCAGAAAACTTACGCATTATCCTTAATTCCATCGGTGATGCGGTTATTGCCACCGATACCCAGGCCCGGATTGTGCGCCTGAACCCGGTTGCCGAGCGTTTATCGGGCTGGTCGCAGGCCGAAGCCATTGGCAACCCCTTCCAACAAGTTTTTCCACTTATCCAGGCCCAAAACCGGAGGCCAGTTGCCGACCCGGTTGAAAGGATTTTACAAACAGGGCAGATAGTGGAACCATCAAAAGATGTCATCCTTATTGCCAAATATGGCCGAGAATATGGCGTAGCTACCTCTGGGACACCGCTTCAAAACCTACAAGGGGAGACTATGGGGATGGTGTTAGTCTTGAGAGATATAACGCAGCAATTACAAAATGAGCAAGAGTTGTTAAAAGCCAGCAAACTTGAATCGGTCGGGGTGTTGGCCGGGGGAATTGCTCATGATTTCAATAATTTGCTAACCGCCTTATTCGGCAATATTGAGATGGCTAAATTAACCTTGCCTCCCAGCCACGACGCTTACGACTACCTTGAAGCGACCAGTAACGCGATGGAAAGAGCCATTGGCTTAACCAAACAACTCCTTACTTTTGCGAAAGGGGGAGCGCCAATAAAAAAAATTCAGGATATCGGCCAACTGCTGGTTGACACAGCCACCTTTGGCATGCATGGCAGCAAATCGAAGGTGGAAATTACCATCGCTCCGGATTTATGGCCGGTAGACGTAGATGAGGGCCAACTAAGTCAAGTTATTAACAATTTAATAATCAACTCCCAGCAAGCGATGCCGAATGGCGGTATCATTAACTTGAGCGCCGTTAATGATGAAAGTACCGGACAACCCTATGTAAAAATTACCGTTAAGGACGAGGGCATTGGCATCGCCCCTGAAAACCTGGATAAAATTTTTGACCCTTACTTTAGCACCAAGCCGGATAACAGTGGTTTGGGTTTAGCCACGGTTCACTCCATTATAACCAAACATAATGGACAAATTACAGTCGATTCTCGCTTAGATCACGGGGCAATCATTACCATCCTGTTGCCCGCCAACCCCAAGGCCGCTTCTCCCCCTGCTTTTAACCGAACTATAGGAGTCCCAGCCGATCAGGGTGTTTCGGCTCGTATTTTGGTCTTGGATGATGAAGAAGCGGTTGGCGAACTCCTTGAAGCTATATTAACCCGCACGGGTTATCAAGTTACTTTAACCACAGAGGGGCAAGCCACCATTGCCGCCTATCAAGAAGCTATGCAGCAGGGCCACCCCTACCAGGCCGTTATCTTGGATTTAACTATCCCAGGCGGCATAGGTGGGCAAGACGTTGCCAGACAGATTTTGGCCATTGATCACCAGGCCAAATTGATTGCATCGAGCGGATATGCCACCGACCCGGTGATGGCCGACTATGAGACTTATGGTTTCAAGGCCAGAGTAGCGAAACCATACCGGCTGGCCACCTTACAACAGACTCTACAAACGGTGTTGGCCTAACCGGACCTATTCTTAACTTCAAAACAGATGCCCGCTCTCGTTCAAGAGCGGGCATTTTTTTCTGTCTTTTGTTGTAAAATCCTCTCGCTTAGTAGGTATGCTGACCAGAAACGTGGAGATTGCAGGCGGTATAAACGCCATTGGGATTTGATTTCCACTTCCCGTGTTACTCATTATTCAGTTTCTAAGCCTGTTTACCTCAATAAAATCCGGATTAGCGACTGAGGGCGGCGCGTATGTTAGCCAGGTGATGGAAACTATGGCGCAACGGATGGTCCTCAATGAAAAACTGGGTTGTCAGCGGGGCATCCGCGTTAAGAGACACAGTCGCGGCATTGGTCAATTGCTCATCAGTGAGCGCTCGTACCGTATCCGCCGCCATTTTACTGTTGTCTCGGAGTAGTTGAAGGGTTTCCTGTTTGCTCACCACGGCATGTTCTTCAGCATGTTGAGCATTTATCTGATCGACTGCATCCCAGGTTACCTCGGCAATAGGTTTACCCGCGGCCAGTTGTAGGACCAAACTGATCTCAAGGGGATACATATTGGCTACGTGGTGAACCAACACGCCAACTGGGCGTTGCTCATTGGGAACAATTGTCTGCCATTCAGCATCGGAAAGACCCTCAGCCAAGTCCGCCAGGACCGCGGCGCCTAGTTCAATTCGTTCGGCAAGGGCATTAGCTTGGTTACTCATAATAATCTCCTATGTTTTATGCTAATTATGATTTAAATTTTACAATCTGAATTCGATAATTCTTTTGTAGGTGGGTTGAGCCGAAAATTTTGTCCTCTAACGAGCTAATGTTGGGTTTCATTCTGGGTGTTAGCCTCTGAATGTCTGGTGAAACCCACCCATTTGGGCAACCCTGTCTCGAATGGCCCCATTCAACTCAACCTACGCTGATTTGTCGAACTGAGGTTAACAATAAATAATATGATTTACAGCTATTTTTGATTTCTACCAGAGTGGATCGGTCGTGGCGTGTTGTTTAGCTATGGTGTTTCCCTTTCGTTGATAAAATGTTTAATTGATTGATTTGACTTCAGTTTATCCTAACCTCGTCTATTGATCGTGTAAGAAGGCGTTTAAACAAACGTCTATTGAGATAGATCTCATTATTTGGGTGTATCAAACAAGGTGACAGTCACTTAGGTGTGATAAATCGACTTGTTGGCCTAAAAAAGTGACGGTCACCTTTTATTGGGGTTAAAATCGGCCGGTGAGGTAGCCTTGATGGCAAATTTGAAGCTGTTTTTCCTTGGTCCGCCTCGAATTGAGCTTGATGGTCAACTGCTTGAAATTGAGTCGCGTAAAGCTGTGGCCGTGCTAGCCTATTTAGCCATCACCGCCCAGAGTCACAGCCGAGATGCGTTGAGTACTTTATTTTGGCCCGAGGCTGACCAGAGCCAGGCGCGATCTTACCTGCGTCATACCCTGTGGTCGCTCAAGAAGGTGCTGGGGGATGGCTGGCTGAACATCAGCCGCGAGCAGGTGGAATCACAGCCCCAAGCGGACGTTTGGTTAGATGTAATCGCCTTTCAACAGCGTGTCGAAAATCCGTTACCTCAAAACCCCTCAGCCAAAGTTAATATGGAGGCTTTGCCGCTGCTGGCCGAAGCGGTTGAATTTTATCGAGGCGACTTTTTAGCCGGTTTTACTCTGCCGGATACGCCGGACTTTGACGAGTGGCAATTTTTCCAAACGGAAGAACTGCGGCAGAAACTGGCGAACGCCTTAGAACGGCTGGTGTGGGGCTTCAGCCGGCAAGGCGATTACGAGGCGGCCATTCCGTATGGCCGGCGGTGGGTGGCGCTCGACCCACTGCACGAACAGGCCCAACGACACCTCATGCAGCTTTACAGTGAGGCCGGCCAGAAGGCGGCGGCGCTGCGGCAATACGAAGAGTATGCGGTGCTGCTGGAGAAAGAACTGGGCTTGTCACCGCAAGAAGAAACAACCACGTTGTACGAGGCGATTAAGGCCAAGCGTATCGTCGAGCCGTTTTTGAAAGCCAACAAGCCTGGCCCACCTTCGACTTCCGCTGGGATAGATCATCAGGCGGGCGTGAAAGAGGTTTCTTTTCTTCCGACCGCATCGGCCAAGCTCGATCGTCAGGCTGCTTTGAAACAGGCCGACCTGCATAGAGCCAGCGGCAATTATGTTGCGGCCATTGGGGTCTTGCATCAACTGCTGACGTTGAACCCGACTAATGAATCCATTCACCAAGAATTAATGCATCTTTATGCCCTGGCTGGTCGTCGCCACGAGTCCCTGCGTCAGTACCAAATCTACCTTGAAGCGTTGGCGGCCAAGGGAGTTTCGCCCAACCCCGCCACCGAAGCCTTGTACCGGCAGATTATGAGCGGCCAGGTGTCGCCGCCGCCCCCAGCCAGCCCCAAACCGGTGGGGCTGCCCCCCACGCCGATTGCCGTTGAGATGGAACAAAGCACGCCGCTGGCCGGACGGCAGGAGGAACTCACGTTCCTACAAAAAAGAATTCAGGCGGCTCGGCAAGGCCAGGGCTGTACCCTTTTACTGGCGGGCGAAGCCGGCGTGGGCAAAACTCGACTGGCCTATGAAGCGCTGCGGTTTGCTGCCGAGGCTCGAACGTCAACGCTGATCGGCGCGGCTTATGAAGAGGAAGGCCATCTACCCTATCAACCCTTCATCGAAGCGT
>JAGRCC010000661.1 GCA_020433785.1 Anaerolineae bacterium | reverse complement strand
GTTCGTCATCAAATCCGTCCGAACCTGCCGGCTATATGATCGTGTTCGTGATCAGACCGTCCGTTGCTTCCGGCCATATGATCACGAACGTGATCGAACGGTCCAACCCCTCGGAACATATGATCACCCTCGTGATCGAACCGTCCGTGGCCGACGGCCATATGCTCGCGTTCGTGATCGGACGGTCCAACCCCTCGGCACATACGATCGCGTTCGTCATCAAACCGTCCGTGGCCGCCGGCCATACGATCAAGCGCTCGATCACACCCTCCGCCGCCTCCGACGATGTTATACGCTACTAAAGGATAGTAAGGTCAGACGACGACGGACACCACATGTCCTAATCTCCCCAGCTCCTTATCTCCAATGATCGTGACGTTATCACCGTTCGGCGCTAAGGGCCTCGCCACGACGCTGCGTCCTTGATTGTTCAGCCGGGGGCCGGGGCGTGGCTGTGGGGCCGATTAACCACCGCTGCCACTCGAAGCGGGCGTCCCACAGCCCTTGTCCGCCCACATAGCCAAATCCCAAGACGTAGAGCAAAATGAACGGGACGGCAAAGATGTGGCCGTTCAGCAGAGCGATGATAGCGCCCAGCAGGGAGTAGAGGGCCAAGGCCAGTTCGCCGAACACCAAGCCGTCAACCGGCAGGCGGTAAACGCTGTCCTGCCAGCGATCGGCATGGCTGTTGATGTTGAATTTGGGCGTACGTCGAAAAACGTTGCCGACCCCAAACAGCGCTTCAATGACCGCTTTGGTGTTGTTCAAGGCAATGCCGCTGCCGAGCAGTATAAGCAGCGGCATCGCTTTATAATGGCGACGCCAGCAGCCGGGGTAGAGACTGGCCTGCGCGACCGCATAAAGCACCGGCGGGCCTAAACTGACCAGGCTCAGGTAAATCAGCGGAAACCGGACGTTGTCGGTTCCTATCCCCATCATCAAAATGGGCGTGACCAAAGCCAGAATGACCATTAAGGGGTGAGCCAGGTAGCTGCTCAAATGGACCAAGGCCTGGTATTTCACCCACCAGGAAAAATCGGAGCGAACAACCTGCCAGCCGAGCTTTTTGAAGCACTGGATCGACCCTTTGGCCCAGCGAAACTGCTGGCGCTTGAACGCCGCCAACTGCGGCGGAATCTCCGCCGGAGCGGCCACGTCGCGCAGAAACAGGCAGTCCCACCCGGCAAATTGAGCGCGGTAGCTGAGGTCGAAATCCTCAGAAATCGTATCGCCCTGCCAGCCGCCGGCCGTTTCGATGCAGCTTCGCCGCCAAACGCCGGCGGTGCCGTTGAAGTTCATCAGCAAGCCGGAACGGTTGCGGGCCGTCTGCTCGATGGCAAAGTGACCATCGAGGGCCAGGCCTTGGGCCAGGGTTAACCATGAGTAATCACGGTTGAGATGGCCCCACCGGGCTTGGATCAATCCCAGATGAGGCTGATCGGCAAAGTAAGGTACGGTTAACGTTAAGAAGTCGGGGTTAGGCACAAAGTCGGCGTCAAAAATGGCAATCAACTCGCCGGTGGCGGTGAGCAGCCCGTTTTTGAGCGCGCCGGCCTTAAAACCGGGCCGTTCGGCGCGGTGAATTAACTCAATATTGACGCCCTGCCGGCGGTAGACATCGACCAACGTTTGAGCCAGGTCGGTGGTCTCGTCAGTGGAGTCATCTAAAATCTGAATTTGGAGCAGGTGAGCCGGATAATCAAGCTGCACGACTGAGCTGATTAATCGCTCTATAACCAACGCCTCATTGAAGACAGGCAGCTGAACGGTCACGACGGGTAACTGCGACCGGGCGGCGATAGAGGGCGCTGGTTTCACGTCGCGTCGATGTTTGGTATAGACAGCCGTTAAGATCCAGGCGTTAAACCCGTACACGGCCAGGATCAGGGCAGTAAGAACATAAATGGTTACCAAGGTAGACATTCAGTCGCTCCATAAAAAAGCAAATCTGCAAACCTAATGGCTTGCAGACAACATTCGTGAAGTATAGCACGAATAAGAATGGCTCACAAAAGAAGAAGTAGGGAGTCAGGAGTAGGGAGTAGGGATTTTTTCCTTATTCTCTACTTCCCACTTCCTGCTCTTGAGGCATATAAATCTTTTGCTTTTCATGGTTGGATGTGTTTTAATGAAGCAAGAGGGTATCTTCTTAAAAATCAGGGGGTTTTGTAGGGCAAACTTAAGTTTGCCCTACCTGGGAGAGTTGAGAAGATACATAGGAGATAGAGTATGTTTGGGAAAACACCCAATTTAGAGGAGGCTCGCGAGCTGATGGTCGCGGAGCAGTTGGTCAAGCGGCACATCAGCGACCCACGGGTTTTGGCCGCAATGCGCACCCTTCCTCGCCACCGCTTTGTCGAAGAAAAGTTATGGCGATCGGCCTATCGCGACAAACCGCTACCGATTGGTCATGGTCAAACGATCTCCCAGCCCTATATGGTTGCGTTTATGACCCAGGCGCTGCATTTGCCGGATGACCGGCCCACGACGGTGTTAGAGATTGGCACCGGCTCCGGTTATCAAGCGGCAATCCTCAGCCGCCTGGCCGACCGAGTGTACAGCATCGAGCGAATTGAGTTTCTGGCGGAGCGGGTCAAACAGTTGCTGCCGGAGCTGGGGATCACCAATGTCGATATAAAAGTGGGCGATGGCGGCTACGGCTGGCCCGAGCATGCTCCCTACGACGGCATCATCGTTACGGCTGCCGCGCCGCAGATACCGGCGCCGTTGACTGCGCAGCTCAAAGACGGCGCTTATCTGGTGGTGCCGGTTGGCCCTAAGCAAAACCAATATTTAATGCGGTTTCAGCGTCAAGGCGATAAGATCGTTGAAGAGAATTTGGTTCCTGTCGCGTTTGTACCGCTGCTGGGGGAACACGGCTGGGAAAGGTAAGCCGGTTTGTCGCCATCGCTTTAGCGATTTCGTAGAATTAACGGCTAACGCCGTTACTATGAGCCTGAACTAAGCCGCCAGCCAAACAGCGTCCCGCCTAAGGCTAGCGCCATCAAAAGACCGGCAGCGCAGGGCAAAGCCGCTAGCGGGCCGGAACTTTCAGCCGGTTTCTGCGCACTTTCCGCCGCAGCAGGTTCGTTAGCCGATGCGGCTTCTTGAGCCGGTTCGCTCTTGACGGCGGTCGCCTCAACCGCTGCGGCCACGGTCGGCTCATTATTCGGCTCCTCAACCTTCGATTCTTCCGCCACCGCCGGTTCGGTCTGGCCGGCATCACCGGCTTCGGTATTCGCCTCGGTACCGGGCAGCGGGGGTAAATCTAAACTGGCCCGGAAATTATTGTCTAATTGATCCATATTGAGACCAATGGCTTGCTCCAAGGCCTCATCGTACAGCGCCCCTTCAGCAAAAACAGCCAATAAGTCGGCCATGGCTTCAGGGCCATAAGTATCGATCATAAACTTGACCACAGCGCCGCTCTCGCCGTAGGCTAGATTGGCCTGAAGCGTGTCAGAGGGGAACGGACTGGATAAGGTCCGCAGAGTCATTAAGTTGTTATTCGCCACAGCCAGCTCAAAAAGCTGTTTGAATTGCTCATCCAACTCAGAGCGGTTCTCGTTGTAAACGGCAATACCCTCATCCAGCCAGCGCGGCAGCGTATCACCCCCACCGAAGGGATTGTCGGTGGCCTGGTGAATAACCAGGTGAGACATCTCGTGGGTCATGGCTCTAAGACCCCAATCAAGCTGGCCGGGGCTGATACCCATAACGACCACGCCATAATCGGTATAGGCCGCGCCGCCGGTCCACTCCTGAGCGCCGGCCGACATGGCATCCAACAACTCCGGCTGGCTACCGTAAATAAATATTTTGATGGGGTTCTCGATCGTCGCCCCGAAATCAGCTTCAAGGGTATCGAGCGCTTCATTTGCCCGTTCAAAAAGCGTTTCGCCAAAGCGGTCATCGCCGCTATACCAGCCCAGCGTCAATCGCTCATTCTCCAAGGTTTGCCAGGTGTGACGATCATCCAGATAGTTCAACGTTTCCGGTTCGGTTTTCAGTTCGTTGCCATCGGCATCGACAAATTTCCACCAAAATTCCAGCTCGGTGCCGGGCGGCTGGTAATTAATCGGTTCGGTCAGGTCGATGGTGTAGGTGGCGTTAACCGTCGTCCCCGGCGTAAATTCACCCTGATTGCGCGACGTAGCCAACTGGCCGACGACCCGATAAAATAGATCCGCATCGACAATTTCTGATGAACTAGACGCCTCGGCGGAAAAGGTTACCGCCTGATTGAAACTGGACTCCCACGACTGATCAATTAACGTGATGGCTTCTTGGGCTCCGGTTGGTCGAGGCCCTATAAACAGGACGGCTGTCAGTAAAAAGATGGCGAGACTGACGTTGAGTTTGCGTTGAAAAATTTGAGTCATAAGGATACTTTTCTTTAACCGTTTTAGACTAGGTGTTAGATACTGTATGTAAGTATAGCCGCAATCCAAACGGGAACCAAAAAACGGCGGTTTGCAGCCGCCGTTTCTCATTTTTGGATAACTGTGTGACTGGCTCTTTTGGCCAAGGCAACTAAATGCCCATCACCCTTAGAAAGCGTTCGTTAGAAGGTTCGCTGGAAAATGACCTCATACGACTGGTGGAACAGTGAGTTAGCCACGGCATCTTCCCCGCACGGCTCGTTGACGCCGTAGTCGGGGGTGACCGGGCCGGCCACTTCGCTGCTTCCGTTCATCACTTCAACGACGTAACTACCCTTGAACATCGCAAAGTCGATGTGACCCGGTTCTGGTGAGCCGGTCAGGTTGGTTTTCGTTTCGGTCGGCGCGATGACGCTGCCCCCTTCAACCGGCGACCATTCGATCTTAACCGGCACATCATTGATCCCCTGACCACTGGGATCTTCAACTTTGATGAAGATATGGTGCTTGCCGTGGTTCTCGCACGGGGTCAACTGGCGAA
>JAGRCC010000660.1:15975-16153 GCA_020433785.1 Anaerolineae bacterium | reverse complement strand
ATAAGGTGACTGGCACTTAGACTCGATAATAGATCGTTCAAATTTTACCTAATGCTCACTATTTACGGCGAAAGTGCCAGTCACCTGAGTAATTGATCGGTATTTTATCTGACTCGGACGTACTGTAGCACTTGTTTCAGAATATCGTCTGGGGTAACGCCTTCGGCCTGGCCTTCGA
>JAGRCC010000660.1:0-15965 GCA_020433785.1 Anaerolineae bacterium | reverse complement strand
CAAGCGGTGGCGCAGCGCCGGCAGCATCACGCTTTGCAGGTCAGAATAATCGACGTTGTAACGGCCGTCGATCAAAGCCGATATTTTGGCGGCGATGATCATAGCCTGCAAACCGCGCGGGCTGGCGCCGTAGCGCACGTAACGGCGAACCATATCCGGCGCACCTGGATGCTGCGGATGGGTCGATTCTAGGAGATTGACAGCGTAGGCGGTTAGTGGTTGAGCAATCGGCACCTGGCGGGCCAGCCGCTGCATAGCCACGATGGTTTCGCCGCTGGTAACGAACTGCGGAATCGTCTCGGCGGCGGTAGTGGTTCGATTAGCAATTTCGATGAGTTCGTCGTGGCTGGGGAAATCGACCTGGATATGGAAGAAGAAGCGGTCAAGCTGCGCTTCAGGCAGCGGGTAGGTCCCCTCCATCTCCAACGGGTTCTGGGTGGCCAGCACAAAGAAAGGCGGCTCTAGCTCGTACGTCGTCCGGGCCACGGTGACCCGGCGCTCTTGCATCGCTTCCAGTAAGGCCGATTGCGTTTTGGGCGTAGCCCGGTTGATCTCATCGGCCAGGACGATGTTGGCGAAGATGGGGCCGGGTTCAAAGCGAAAGTAGCGCTGGTTCGTTTCGTCGGTGGAGATGACCGTGGTGCCGACGATATCGGCGGGCATCAAGTCGGGTGTAAATTGGATGCGGCTGAAGCTGGAATGAATGACATCGGCCAGGGTGTTGATGAGCAGCGTTTTGCCCAGGCCGGGCGCCCCTTCCAATAGAGCATTGCCGCCGCCCAACAGCGTTAGCAGTAACTGCCGGACCAAAATCTGCTGTCCGACAATGACTTTACTGACTTCATTTTCGATGGCCGCGACGGTATGGCGAAAGCTGTCAACGCCGAACTGTGAGTTGGTTGGTTTGGTAGCCACCGTCGGATAGTTTTGTTCAGGGTATGNNTGATGTCATAACGAAATTGCCTTTGAGTAGATAACTGTATTCATACTAACGGTTCAAATTAAGATTGATATTAATGCCTAATGCGTAAATCGTAAAGTTTAGAGATATTACTCGGCTGGCTAGCGCATACGGTCAGCATAGGCGCTAGCCGCTTTGCGGCCCGGATTTATTGGATTCGTAGACGGCCCCAGCGCCGCCAAGCGATTTCGATCGGCCACAGCACCAGCGCCGCGCCCAGCAGCCAGGGCCATAAGTGGTAAGGTTCGGCCTCAACTTCGAGGTTAGCGGCGGTGCTCACCCGCTCAATCTCGCCCAAGTTAAACGTGCGACCGCCGGTTAGCCGGGCGATCTGATCTAGGAGGACCAGGCCGGTACCGTCGGCAGGTGAGCCGTACTCAGCCGGATAAGGCAGCACAAAGCCGGTTGTGGCCGACTCCTCAGGTTGGCCACCGGGTCGCGGTTGGGTAACGGTCAGTTGATATGCGCCGGTATCGGTCGGATTTAATAATCGCTCGTAGCGACCCGGCGCGACCTGACGCAAGGTAATTGGCTGAGACTGGCCACCGGGGGTCAGCAGGGTGGCTTGGGTGCGGGCTTGCTCAATAGGCTGTCCGGTCGAGTCGACGCTGTCGGCGATGAGCGTTACTGTTCCATCCGGCGCCAGATTGGTTTCAAGCTGTAATAGCCCCAGGTCAGGCGCGGGTAAGGTGTAGCCGACCACCTGGCCCCAGAAGCGGTTGTACTCCGGCCAATTGGGCCAATTCTCCGCCCACTCGCTGCCCAGATCGGAACTCCAGGTGACCACTCGCCCAAGGCCGTAACCCCAAGAGGTCAGCAGCGGGTCGCCCGGCCCTACTTGCAGCGCCACTTCGCTGCGAGGTTTGGGTGTCATCGCCAAATAACTACTCAATGTAGGCGCGTCAACCTGATCGCCCGTGGGTAGGGATGTAAACAGCCCGCGGAGAATGGGATGCGGCTGGTAAATAGCCACCCCAAAATCTCCCTCTTGGAGAGCGTTGCTGCGTAAAATGTCGCTTTCAGAGACGGTCAGGGCGGGCAATTCCTCGGGAAATTCGGCATAATGGTAGCGCCCTCTACCGCGCTCGGCCAGATGCTCAAGCAGAACCGTATCCGCGCCGGTGCCAATGGCGATAGTTGACAGCGTAATATCTTCGGCGACGACCTCATCCACAATGCGATCATACTCTTCCAAACCGGCTTGCCCATCAAACGATTTACCGTCGGTCAGCAAGACCGCGTGACGAGCCACCGCCGTATCTTGCTCCATCAGCGCCGGCAGCGCGATCTCCAACGCCTGCAAAATGCGGGTGCCGCCGCCGGCCGGAATCCGCGCGATGCGCTGTTGAACTTCAAGCAATTCCGCCCCATCATTAATTTGCTGGAAGGGAACCACCCACTCATACTGGTTATCGAACATCAAGACTCCCAACAAATCATCTGGCCCTAGAATATCGGTGGCGCGGATAGCCGCCTCTTTCGCCATCACCAGCCGGGTAGCGGGCAGAATTTGCTCGATCATACTGCCGGAGTGGTCGATGATGAGCAGCAAGGCCACTGGCGGACGTTCTTCGCGGGGCGGCGGCTCCAGCGATACTGGCAGCAGGTCGGCCAGCGGGGTGCCTTCGTAAGCGCCGTTGATAAAACTGTTGGGACCGCCCGTTACCAGCAGCCCCCGGCCCAAACTGCGCACAAATTCTTGCAGGGCCAACAACTGTTCCAACTCAAAGGAGCGCGCCGACACATCGAGCAGCACAATTCCGGCATACGGCTCCAACGCCGAGAGGCGGTCGGGCAGGTCAGCCGGCGCGCCGACCTGAATATCGAAGCCTTGGGTGGTTAGCACCGCGGCTAAGCGATTACTGTTTAGGAAATCCTCAGCCACAATGAGGACTCTGGGCGGCGGGTAGACCTGGGCAAAGGCGGACAGGCTGTTGTTCTCCGGCTGGCGGTCGCTGTCGGCGGCGATAGTGGCCCTGAAGGTTTGCGGGCCGGTATCGCCGGCGCTGGCGGTAAAGGTAAAGCGGTTGGGGCCGGCCTCCAGAGCGACCACATCTTCGGCTAACGACTCGCCGTTCTGGGTCAGATTGAGGGTGACTTGGGCCGGGGTTTCGCTGTCGATCAGCACTTCAACGTCGAAGGTTTCACCGCTGCGCAGCACCGGTGGAATGAGCAGCCGTGCCACGCGGACCTCGTTGTCGGAGCCACGCCACTCCTGCTGGTTATTTTGAGTAGGAACCAGCACATCGATCGGAATACCACGGTCGGCCAACGCTTCGGCTGCCCCGAGCGTATCACCCGTGGTCGCCAGGCCATCGGACAGCAGCACCAGCCGACCTTGCTGTTCGTTAAGCAAGCTTGCCCCCACGTATAAAGCATCGGCTAAATTGGTCGCTGCCGGATCAAAAGCAGCTTCATTCGAGCCGGCCAAAGGCGCGGCGGGATCATCGACTAAGAGGGATTGGCCGGCAAAAAAGAGACTGGAAACATGATCATGATTGCGGCTGAATAGAGCAGCCTCGTCGCGCAGCGCGGCCTGACCGGCGTCGCCCAAGCTAGCTGACTGATCGATCAGCAGCACGGTTGGCTCGTCCGGCGCGGCTTCGGTCGTGGCGGGAGCAGGCATAGTCGGCTGCGACAGCGCCAGGATAATCAGCACCACGATGGCCAGCCGCAGTAAAAAAGGCCCAAACGGTTTGAAGCGCCGCCGCCAGGCAAACCAGACCAGCAGCAACCACAACAGCGGTAGGATAAATAGCACTTCGGGATTTTGCAGCGTTATCTCCGCCACGCTAACCACCCTTCCATCATAATGACTACCAACCCCACGCCGGCCAGCCAGGGCCAAAACTCTCGGTAATTCACATCCGGGTTGGGTGGCGAAACGGGGGAAATCGTTAACTTCTGTTCAAGTTCAGCGCGATCCGGGCGCTGTAAGAGGTTCGACTCTGGGGCCGACCCGGCGTGAACGGCAAAGCCGGCGACCAAGGTATCGCTGCTGTCGTAAATGCGGTAGAGACCAGGTTCTTGGGTGTGGGTGAAGGTGTTCTCGCTGATGTTTTGCTCGGCGCTAGGAAAGAGCCGCCGGCCATCCGGTATCTCGACGCTGAAGCCGCGAGCCAGAGTCACCGGCTCACCGATCTGAACGGCGGGCGGTGGGGCCGGTGCCAGTAAGGTGGTCAACGTGTTGGCCGTTAGCAGCGGCAGGGCCAGCCGGGCTGGGAGATTGCTAGCGGCCAGGTTAAACGTCCAGACAACGACGCGGGTGCTGCCGACCGTTCCATGAAAAATCAGCGGCGCCGGCGTCTCGACTTCGACGGTGGTCGCCATCAAGTCAATGCTGGCCCACTCCGGTACCGCCATCCGAGCCACCCGGCCAAAGTAAACGCCCGACAAATCGACCCCATCGAGCAAGGCTGAGGCCGTGTCCATATCGGGTCGTAGATTAAGCATAGAGGTCTCGACCGGTAACAGCGGCTGGTTGGCGGGTGGATCGATAACCCAAACGTTGCCGCTGGGCCAGGCGGTTAGCTCGGCCGGAACGCTGTCTAAAACGATCAGGTCAAAGTCGGCCAAGTCGAAGCCGGCCAAAGCGTCAGGTGCAGCTACCGCCAGATCAACCCCCGGTTGAACCTCGAGCGCTCTAGATAGGGTTTCCGGCGTGGTTGAAACCAGCAAGACGCGACGGCGGGTGGTATCGAGCAGCAGCAAATCGGCGCGATTATCTAGCGGCAGGGCGTCAGACTCAACAATTTCAATTGTGACCGACTCGGCGCGGGCCGGTATAGTCCACAGTTGAACGGCGTCGGCCTGGGCGTCGATATCAACGTCCTCTTCTTGCGAAACCTGCCCATCGACTAGCAGCCGCAGGGTGCGGGCGACAGGCGCATCATCGTAATTGATGACACGAGCAAAGATGCGCTGCCGGCCATCGGGCAGGGGGCGGGCGGAGACATCGAATAGGGCCTGATTGCCGGGCGGCGCCGCGTCGGGAATGAATTGCCATTCAACTGGCGCGGGCATAGCCGGCAATGGGCCGGTTTCACTGTCAACGTTGCCGTCGGTCAGGATAACGATGCGATTTTCGAGATCGGGATTAACTAAGCCGCCGGCCAATGACAGCGCGGCCGTCAAATTCGCGCCGGACGCACCCGGAACAAGATTGTCCAATGTTGAGAGCGCGGCGGCTTTTTGCTCACCAGTGCCGGATAATAAAACCGCCGGCCGGGGATCGAGGCTGACGACAGCAACCTGATCCGACGCGCCCATTGACTCGATGTAGTCCTGGATGGTTTGCCGGGCTACATCAAAGCGGGTCTGGTCGCCGGTTACATCAGTCGCGGTCATACTAGTCGTGGTATCGAGCACGAAAACAGTCTGCTCCGGCAGCGCCAACAAAAATGAGAGCGTTGGCCGGGCCAGCCCACAGGTCAGGATGATAGCGGCCAACAACTGCAAAAACAGCATTATTGACAGCGGAATCTTGCGCGGTGAACCGCCCTCTTTTTCTTGCTGGAGGCCGCGCCAAAAGAGCAAGCTAGGGATAGCGACCCGATCACGGCGGCTGCGCAGCAAATGCAAAATCAAGATAATCGGCAGCGTTAATAAGCCCGCCAGGGCAAAAGGCCACAACAAACTCATTTAGAGGACTCCTCGCTGGCGGAGGTAGGGGACGACCATGCGCTCAAACGGCCACTCGGCTACAATCCGGCTGTAAATCGCATTGCGGCCGGCGCAGGCTTGTTGGAGTTCGCCGCACCAGCGCCGCATCCGCAGCCGGTACTGGGTTAAAGTATGATGGTCAAGGCGGAAAGGCAGGCGGTCGCCGGTTTCCATATCTTGTAGGTCTACGTCGCCGGACAGGGCCGGGTCGAGTTCCTGTTCGGTGAGCATATGCATGACCATCACCTGCCAGCGCGGGCCGGGTAGATGACGTAGCCCTTCTGATAACCAATTAGCGCCCTGCCCTACATCGCCGGAAGCAGCAGCGTTAAGCAAATCGGAAACGATGACCAGCAGCCCGCCACGAGGGTGGGCGTCGGCATATGCTTTCAGGCTTTGCGACAGCCCCAGCGCTCCCTCTTTCACGACGGAAGACGTGCCTAATTTGGACAGGTAATTGAATGCGGGCACCACCTGGCGCTTGCCTTGCGTCGGGCCAAAGCTTTGATCGAGATGATGGGCAAAAGGGGTGATGATCAACCGCTCGCCGCCGGCCAGACCCAGGTAGCCTAAGGCCCCGGCCAACCGGCGGGCGCTGTCCCACTTGATCGAGCGGGCGACATCTTTTTCGGCTAACTCTTGGCTCTGACCAGGGTCCCAAGCCATCGAACGGCTGCGATCGAGTAGGATGTGGACGGTCACACTTTGAGTGGCTTCGCCCAACTTCACGAACAACTCTTCGTGGCGTGAGTAGGCGTTCCAATCGACGTGGCGCAAGTCGTCGCCATGAGAGTAAGGACGGTGGTCGCTAAAATCGAGCGCGGGGCGGAGGTTGCGGCTGCGGCGTTCGCCGGGCATGGTGCCGCGCAAAGTCGGCGCGGTCCGAAAGCTCAATTTTTCGAGCCGGCGTATGAAGGTTTCATCAAAAAGAGGCAGCGGCGCCGGTTTCGGTGAGCGTTTGAAGATATTTTGAAACATGGATATAAATCCAGTTGATCGCTGATCGCAGACGGTTGACGGCCAAAGCCGTGGCAATTAACGATCGATTAGCTACTTAAACAGGCGGGTGATGATTGAGAGCAAGACGCTGAGCGCGATACTGACGATGATCATGGTCGTGATGGGAAAGTAAAAGCGAAAGTTGGGACGCTCGATGACGATATCGCCGGGCAGGCGGCCTAGCCAGCCCAGTCGATCGCCGAAGAGCCAGAAACAAAGCCCGACCACCACCAAAACAAGGCCAAGACCCACAATGAGTTTTCCGATATTTTCCATGAGCGTACGCTAATGATATACTTTTTTGCTCTTAATATTATCCCAATTGATGAGGATAATGGATTGAGATTAAATATAAATGAACGGTAAGCGTTCAGCTATCAGCTTTCAAACATCAGCTTCAACTCCAGGGACGTGGCGATCATTTGAACCAGTCATGTATCCAAAAATTGGTTAAAGTAAGGAAAGAGCTGAGAACTAACAGCTAAGGGTTGAACAGTTACCTCACATCGACCAATTTTAATTCAAAATTTGTTTGGAGGACATGTAAGTGCATAGTGCAACCGATACGATCGAGATCGAGGCGACGCCGGAGCAAACCTGGCAGGTGTTGTCGAATTTACGGCGACTCCCGGAATGGTATGTGCCGGCGCAGCATATTAAAATTTTAACGGACGGCCCGGTGCGAGAGGAATGGCAGTTCGTGTTGGCGGTCAAAACGTTGTCTGGTCTGGTCCTGGATGCATTAGGGACGGTCAAAGAGTTCAACCCGCAAGCCTATGCGATTACCTGGCGCGGCAAAGCGATGGGTATCGCCGGCGACAGTCGCTGGCAGGTTGTTCCGGCTGGGAATGGCGGCGCTCGAATTAATCACACCTTTCAGGGCCAGGGCTGGTTGATGTTTCTGTCACAAAAGCTGGGGCGAAATCGACTGACGGTTCGTAAGCGGTTGGAGAATCTCAAGCGGCTGGTTGAACAAGAAAAGTCAGTTCAATAGCGTCAAGTTTGGTTCGTCGTAATGGCTTTAGCACTTACCTGGAGGGCACCGCTAAAGCGGTTACTACGAATTAAATCGATCTCTACCCCGTGACGGACTAGGGCGTGAAGTATTGGCGGATGATATCGCGCTTATCCCACGGATAGCTGAGCGGATCGGGGCCAAGATCGTCGCTGGAGGCGTTAAGCGGCTGGCGAGCGAACGGCGAGTCGGAGGTTCGCCGGTCGTCGTCGGTTTGAGCATCCAATTCCGACGGTTGGAGCACGCGATCCTCCAGGTCAAGGTCGCTTTCCAACTCCAGGGGATCGCCATCGATGGGCAGCCGTTCTTCTTCTTCGCCCAGCGGCTGATCACCTTCGCCGCCTTCATTGCCTTCACCGGCACCATCGCCGCCGCCTTGCTGGTCGCCCTGGCCGCTCTCACCCGGCTCCGAACCACTGTCGGCCGGCTGGTCCGATTGACTCTGCGACTCAGATTGCGACTCGTCGGGTGAATCGGACTCTTCGATGGTATCGAGCAGTTCGGCTAAATCTTCCAGAGCTTGCGTCGCTCCGGGCAAGTTACCGGTTTGGAGGGCCTCATTGCCACTCTGGAGCGGATCGGTAAAGGGCGGCGCTTCACCGCCGATATTTTCTGCGGCCTCTTGTAAGGACTGGCCTAACTCTTGTTGCGCCTGGCCGGAGAGCTCGCCTAATCGATCGGCCAGCCGGCGCATCTCTTCAGCCGCGCCGCCCAAATCGCCCCGGTCAATCGCTTCCGAGATGGCACGTGACGCGGCCTGATCTCGTAAGGCATCGGCCAGGGCTTGCAAAGCCGCCTGGATTTGCTGCTGGCTCAAGCTTTGAAGCTGATCGGGCAGCGGCGGATTCAGGACGGGATCGGGTGGAATGACCTCCTCGGCGTCAGGTTCGAGACCGAGGGGCGGCAGCTCAAAAAGCGGTTCGGTGGGTAATCGGGGGGACAGTAGATCGAGCACGAGCAGCGCTCCCAAGACAAAAGCGACGCCGATCAGCATGTTGAATTCCAACCAAAAGCCTCGCCCCAGAAATTTAACCTTACGTCTGAGATTTACCGTGGCGCTGACGGCATCGTGAATCAGTTGTTCGGAGACGGGATTTTCGGCGTAGGCCGGGGCGTTGGTATGCGAGCTAACTTCCAGGGCCGTGACCAACTGCGAGCGCAGGCCCATCAACCGATCTAAGCGGTGCGTCATTCGCTGCAAGTTGATGGGGCGCAGCGACCAGCCCATCGACATAAGGCCAACCAACAGCATCAACGGCAACCAAACCTGCCACGGAATCTGCCAGCCCCACCATAAATAGCCCACCATAATGATCGTGGGGACGAGCAAGGCCAGCCACATAGCCCGCACTATCCAATGCAAAACCCGGCGCTGCCAGAAGGTGTGGCGCAGCCGGTCGAGGGCGCGAACCAGCGGCACTTGGGTCGAAGCAGTGGTCACGCCGTATACTCCATTTCCAAGGGGTTAGTTTTGTACCGAAAAATTAGCCGGCGAATGACATTAAAGATAACCAATATCCCGCCAATGCCCAACAAGCCGTAGGCCAACCAACCCTGTCGCTGCGATGAAGCAGCCAACAGCGTCTGACCATGTTCGGCCTGCGAAATATTACCCAATTTTTGCAAGATGGCCGTCGCCTCGTAAATTTGGCGGTCGGCTTCAAAAAAGCGGAATCGACTAAGAAGCTGCTCGCCCTGGTCGAGTTGAACTAGAGCCTCCTGGCCGGTCTTGGCCAACTTGATATAGGCTTGAATTTCCTCGATGCGGGCATGGTAATTAAGCCCTTGGTAGCTACTGATAGCGGCGCTGCCTTTCTCGACAGTCCGGACATAGTCGTTGGCCAACAGAGCTTGGCGGGTTTCGTCGGCCAGTACACCGGCGGCGGCCCCTTGTTGAGCTTGAGCCAACAGGTGTTCGGCTTCAGCCAGCTTATCGACCTGATCGGTTGTGCGCAGGAGTTCGGTAATGTCGGCCAGTTCGGTTTGGGCGTCGCTGTAAGCGCCGTTATTGACCAGTTGGGTCACGCGAGTCAAATCGTAGGCGTAGAGGGCGTTGATTTGCCAGCGACCGGCGAAATAGTCGGGCAGGTAGGCGAGCCACTCGGCTTCCAACTCATCGGCCGACTGACCATAGGTGGCTTCCAAGGCGCTGCGATAGCCGGGTTCGGCGGCATTGGCTTTGATGAAATCCACAAATTTGGCAAACCCGTAGCGATCAATCAAAAAGCTGGCAATCGATAGGGCTTGCGGATAGGCCACCTGCGGATCGCGAAACACCTCGGCGGAACTGTCGAGCTGGCTCCAAGAGAGCAGGCGATTCTGATCAAAGGCTAGTTGCAGCACGGCCGGATCATAACTGGTCCGGTCGGTGGGTTTTTCAACGTATTGGGCGATCCCTTCCTGGAAACCGGCGGTCAGGTTACCGTCGGACAGCAGCGAGGCAAAGAAGTGGGTCAGTTCGTGGCGCATATTGTTGATGATATCTTCTTCAGATAGGGCCTGAGTACGGGTTAGGGCGATGGCGATTTCGGCGCGGTTATTGAGGGCGTGAGCCACCACGCCGGGAATTTGTTGGGCAATTGGGTTGACCTCGTAGTAGCTTTGCTCGGTGGGAAAGAGGCGTAGATTGATCGGCGTATCTAAGTCGGTTTCAAAAATAGCCACTAATTCCTCGTAGGTGTCATCGATAAAACCGGCATAGAATTGAGCCTCATCGATGCCGCAGATACATTCCGGCACACCGGCTACACTATTGGCATAGACGATGATGAAGTCGTCGGTCTTCAGTTCTTCCCAATCGATGGTGAAGGGGTCGTCAATCGGTTCTTGGGCGTAGAGGGGGTTAACCAGCAGCAGCGAAACAACAAACGTTGTCATAAACAAGAGTATTAATCTTTTGCGCAAGATAATGATCCCATAGCCTGAATTGATAAGGTGTTCGTGAGGAGTATTATACACAACGGACATTAAATATAAAATGAGAAACTATTTTGTAAATCAGCCGTTAAGCCGAAGCGTTATCTTCCTCGCCGGTTTGAGCCTGCGGCCGGTAACCGGGACAGTGAATAACGGGTAGGGGCGGGTATTTGCTGAAGCGAGGGTCAGTTTTGGCTAGCCCGCAGAGAATAAAGGTGCTGCCTCTGGCACTTTTGATGACTTTGGTGTACTGACAAGTTGCACACAACCCGATCCGTGACGGCAAAGTGGTCATTGGAAATTGGGGCTGCCCAGACGGACGATCTTGTGCGGCGCGGCGATCGAAAGATGACGAGTCGCGTTAACCGTATCGACCACGATGGGACTGTGGTTGACCACCCAATCATAGTCGATGGTATGATGTCGGGTGACAATGACGACTCCGTCCAGACCGGCCAAATAATCGGCCGTGAGGGGGACGCTGTCAAAGGTGACGAATTCGCGGCAGATAACATCGCCGCCCACCCGAAAATGGGGCACAAAGGGATCGTGATAGCTAACGTCGGCTTGATCCTTGAGCAAGAGTTCGATCACTCTTTCAGCCGGCGAGTTGCGGGCATCATCAATGTTGGGTTTGAAGGCTACCCCTAAAACCAAAACTTTGGCGTTGCGCAGGTTTTTGCCGTGCCGGTTCAAGGCCTGTCGGACCAGATCGACCGTATGGTAGGGCATATCGCCGTTGACCTCAGCGGCCAGTTCGATGAAGCGGGTGTAAAAGTCGTACTCGCGGGCCTTCCAGGAGAGGTAGTACGGATCGACCGGGATGCAGTGGCCGCCAACGCCGGCGCTCGGATAGAACGGCATGAAGCCGAACGGCTTGGTTTTGGCCGCTTCGATCACCTCCCAAAAGTCGATACCCATGCGCTCGGAGAGAACGGCTAACTCGTTGACCAGGGCAATGTTAACACTGCGGAAGATGTTTTCCAGCAACTTGGTCATCTCCGCCGCGCGCGGCGACGAAACCAGGTAAATCTCCGGGGTCAGGTGGCCCAGCAAAGCGCCGGCCAGCTGCGCCGACTCAGGCGTAATCCCGCCGACCACTTTAGGCGTATTTTCAACGGTATAGTCGCTGCGGCCAGGATCGATCCGCTCCGGCGAAAAAGCTAAAAAGAAATCGTAACCGGCCTGTAAGCCCGACTGCTCAAGAATCGGTTTGACCACCTCTTCGGTGGTGCCGGGATAGGTAGTGCTTTGCAGTACGACCAGTTGTCCGGTAGAAAGGTAGGGCGTGATGCCCTCCGCCGCCTGCCGCACATACTTTAAGTCGGGCGATTTCATCGAATCAAAGGGGGTTGGCACGCAGATAAAAATAACATCGACTTCTTTGAGCGCGTCGTAATGAGTGGTCGCGCGGAGTAGGGTTCGGGTCACCAACGCATTTAACGTTTCGGTCGGCACATCCGGGATGTAACTGATGCCCCGGTTCAACGTATCAACTTTGTCGGGACTGGCGTCGATGCCGAGAACCGTATAACCGCATTTGGCCATGCCCACAGCCAGGGGCAAGCCCACGTACCCCAGGCCGATAACCCCGACCGTGGCGGTTTTTTCTTGAATTTTGGCGAGAATCTGTTCGTGCATGGTGGTTCGGCTTCCTTCGAGTTAGCTACTTGCCGCAATTTGGCTTTCAAGATCGGCGATGAATTGTTCCCAGCTCGACTGCTCCGCCTCCGGAGCAACGGCCTGGGCCCGCTGGGCGGCATCAAAAGCTTGCTGCAAATCGCCCTTTTGTTGATAAAGAATGGCCATGTTTTTAAGACTATCGTAATCATCCGGCTTCTGTTGGAGTACTAACTGGTTATGTTGAATGGCTTGATCCAAGTTCCCCTGCTGGGCATAGATAAAGGCCAGGGCACTGTGAGCCTCAACATCGGCCTGGTTAAGGGTGATCAGTTGTTCGTAAAGAGGCACCGCCTTATCGAACGCCTCCTGCCCCAGATAAAGGTTGGCCGCCTCCCTGAGCGTTGTATCAGAGTTGTCGCCCAGAGCCAGCGCCCGTTCAAAATATTCGGTGGCCTTTTCGGGGTTGTCATTGCGGTTGTAAGCGTGGCCGATGGCCCAGTAAACTTTAGGATCGTCCAAGCGGGTTAGCGCCACTTCCTGAAGCGCGGCAATGATGTCACTGCCCCGGCCGGCCGAGATGTAAAAGTTGAGGCGCTGGTCGAAAAACTGGTCGGCAAAACTGGCGAAGCCGTCGCCGCTGCCGCGCGAGTTGTATTTGAACGCCTCGCGATGGGCATTGAGAGCCTGATCGACATCGCCCATCGCCGCGTAGGTGTCGCCTAACAGTAACCAGGTCGGGGTGTATTCGGGATCGATGGAAACCGAGGTTTGCAGGCGATCAATGGCGGCATCATAATTTTGCAGGATGTAATGAGTCTGGGCCCAGAGGTTGTGATAAATGACATTTGACGGGGCCAGCACTGTGGCTTTGCCAAAATAATCAAGGGCATCCTGGAAGCGTTTCGGATCAAAAATTTGACCAAGGGTGAAATAGTAGCGCCCCATATTGCCGGTGTTATCCGGGTTATAGGGGTTGATCTCGCGCGCTTTGAGCGCGATATCTTCCCCACGCTGCCAGGCTGTCTGGCGTTGACTGGCATCCAACCGGTTATCCTGAGCCATTAGCTGATAATCAAGAGCCAGCATGAGATAGTAGAAATCTTCGTCGCTATCTAAAGATACGGCTTTTTCGTGCAGCGCAATGGCCTCATTCCATTGGCGATTGTTGCGGTAGCGCTCGCCTTCCTTTAGATAAATATCGGCCCGCACGACATCGATATTTTTAAACCAAATCACGGTCAAAATAGCCAAGACCAGCGGCGGATAGAGCCACCAATTTTCACTTCGCCAGGAAGGTAGGCTTCGAGTTTGCCCCCAAATGAGCGTAATGGCAATAATCGCCATCAGCAAAAACAGAAAAATGTAAAAGATGACCAGGCCGTTGGTCAAAATGCTGGAGGCGTTGATCACATCATCAATGGAATTAACCGCCACCCTCTGCCCAAACTGCCAGCGATGGACCATTGTATAAAACAAAAAATAGGTTAAAGAAGTAACGGCATATAGCGCCACGGCCCGACCCCAGTGTAAGGGCGATCGCCACTCCTCTTGCTTAACGGCCAGCCCGCCCATCACAATGGCAAAACCAACCAGCCAGGTAATAATGACCATCCACAATAGGCTGGCGCTTTTCTCATTACTGAAGGTAAATTCAAATTGGGGAGTGATAAAGTCGAAGGCCAGAATAATCAAGATGATGGCCATAGCCAAGCCCTGACTGCCGGCCCACATTTCCCAACTCTCGCGCCGAGCGAATAGGACAACGCCAGAAGGGCTAACGACAACCTCTTCAGCCTTTTTACGCCGACTGCGTCCCTTTCTAGAGCGCCGGGTTTTGCTCACGGGCTCTGAAACCACCTCGACCGGCTCGATCTCTTCGGCCGGAATTGAACTTGTATCCGTAGCAGGCTGGGTTGTATCGATACGCACGATGGCCAGCAACAGTCCGGCGTAGGCCCAAAAGTAGATGTAGGTGGCGGCAATTGAAAACACAAAGTGGACTTCGATGAAGTGGCCGATGATCGCGCCGAGCAAACCGATGACCAGCAAGGTGTAAGTCGGCAGTTGGCTAACTTCAGGAGAAATTTTCGGGCCGATAAATCCTTGCCAAACTAAGTAAAGGACCAAACCGCTCATAACGCCAAAAGGCAAGCCGAGCGGCATAAAGGTAAATTCACCTTGAGCCAGGTAGGGGATAATCGCTCCGATGATACCACCGCAGATCAGAAAAGCGATGAGCCTGTAGCGAGCGGCTTTATCGGGAACCCAGCCTAACCAGCGAACCGCGTAATAAAAAAGACTAATCATCACAAAATAGAAGGCCAAAAAACCGAAAAGCCCGGTAATAACCAGGCTATCCATCGTTTCATTATGCGAGCGGTCAGCCGAACTCCCCCGTAGTTCCACATGAGCCAGATCGGGCGGATAGACGAAGGCAAAGGCGTTAAACATCGACTCCGGGCCGTAGCCGATTAACGGCCTGATCGTGTTAAACGAATCCTTTTTGGCAAATGGATCGCCATCGATACCAAGGGGTTGGTGAGGTTTGACTAGCTCCAGAGCCGCATCCCAAATCAAGACGCGCACCCGTCCTGTGGCTGAGGTTTCGGTGACTTGAGCCAATCGACTAAAGTAGGGCAGTTCCCGAATAGGATCGAGAAACGGATCGAGCGTAGTCCCGCGAATATTCAAAGCCAGCACAAAGCCAATCCCTAATACGCCTACGGCCAACCAGTTCAACCACAGCCAGCGCCACCCTCTGTGAGTAGACAACATGTAGGTATACAAGCCAAAGAAGCCTAGTAGCCCGCCTAAGGCCGCGCCGACAAAAGCAACACCATCGATTTGGTAGTTCAAAGACGTTAACTGCCGTTCTAAGCCCAGGCCGATGGCATAGCCCAGGCCAGCCGTTACCCCACCCGTTACTCCGAGGGGAATAATAAACCCAATGGCCGAGCCTATCTCTTTAATGGCTAACCGGCCCGGCTCGACCGCCTGCCGGCGAGGGATTAGCAGCAGCAGTAAACCCATTATGAACGCAGTCCCCATTATCCCCAGCATTGGGCCGCGGCTTTGACTAAACAGCACCGTAATCACCTGGATGGCCAGCGCAAAAATATAGATCGCAGCCAAGACCGTATGCCCCCATGAAGCGGTTTCATCCTTAATAATCTCGGCCATTGACCGGATCAGGCGCGTGATCGTCAGCGGCACGGTCATGATTAAATAAGAAGCCACAAAAATGGCGTTACCCATATTGGCCGCTACCCGCTGAGTCACATCGCCGGCCCAAGGCAGTGGATCGAGACCATAGCGTTGAATAATGCCGTAGAGGCCAATCGGGATGCTGGTAATAATCACTAAATTAACCAGCCGATCGACCTGCTCCTGAGTGCGCAGTTGCCCGGCCATCAGCGCGAATACGACGATGTACGATAAGGCGGAGTAACTGCCTTGCAATCGTTGATACGATCCCCACAAACTCACCTGAGGCGAGATCGATAAAGCTGTGCTGATGATATAAATAATAACCAACAGCGAAGTAGGCAAGACTAACGGCCTTCTCAGCCAGGCCCGCAGTCGATCGAAAAAGGTGGCCGGCTTATCCTCTGTGGAGCCAAAGCCTTGTTCAACCACCAACACCAGCCAGGCTAAAATCATGAGGCTGACAATAGCTCGCAGCAGCGTAATCTTATCAGGTTCAAAGGTGCGAGCAGAATAGATATTAAAGAAGAGTGGCACGGTCACTATCGCGGCCAACCAGCCCGCCTCGATAATTTTGCTGCAGAA
>JAGRCC010000659.1 GCA_020433785.1 Anaerolineae bacterium | reverse complement strand
TCTGATCAACCAACGGCTCCGGACCGGTCACCGTCACCGTGGTCGGAAAGGTGACGGCCGGACCGGATACTTGATAGGCGGCTGGAAAGCGCTGCTGATCCAGAGTAACATTAATCGGCAGCGACCGGGTTATAATCGGCGCCAATTCTAAATCAACCATCTTGGGGTCCGGTTCTAAAACCAAAACTTGAGGGATACTGGAACTAACCCGGATCGGGATGCGGTGGACGCCCGCCCCCAAGCCCTGTAATGGCGCCACCGCCTGAAAGCTATTGGGGGTTAGGGTACTGAGTTGATCCTCGGTGGTTTGGACAACGGCCGAGACGGTGGCCGGCGGCGGCGCAATAATTTGGGTATCAGCCGGTACCCCTTCCACACGCAGCGGGATATCGTTCACCCGCACTCGCATAATGTTGTGAGTTTGCTCAAAGGCAAAGCCCCACACAATTAAGGCCAGAGCAAACGAAATCAATAAGAAGATACTGTTGATGAGCAGTTGCTTTGAACTCGACTGCGTCAGCGAGAGCCATAGTTTGCGCATCCCCTGCCTTAACAGGCTGCGCAGGCTAAGGGACGGCGGCGCGTGGGTGGTCGGATCAAAAAAGTCGGTCAGTTCCTCCCGGAGCTGCGCACTGGTTAAAGGTCGATTAAGCTGACCGGCACGGGCAGCCGAAATCTGGCCGGTTTCTTCGCTAACCACCACGACCATTGCATCATATTCTTCACTCACGCCGACCGCCGCCCGGTGACGGGTGCCCAGGCGCTTGTCGGCTTCTAATGATTGGTGAGTTAACGGCAGTACACATCCCGCCGCCGCAATTCGATCAATGCGAATGATCACCGCGCCATCGTGGAGCGGCGTTTTGGGGAAAAAGATGGTTTGCAGCATCTCGCTGGTCACCTGGGCATTGCAGCGAATCCCGGTTTTGATAATTTCATCTAAGGAGTCGTTGCCTTCTATGACCACGAGTGCGCCGGTTTTACTGGCGGCCATATTTTCTACGGCATGGATGAGCTGCGGGAAATAGTTTTCAGCCGTCCCCTGTTGGACGGCCTGGGCCAGTCCAATGGTTCGAGCTACTTGTTCAAAAAAGCGGCGCAGCTGATTTTGAAAGATGATTGGCGTCGCCACCAAGATAGCCACCAAAATCCCTTGAGCCAGCCAATCGAACGCGGGCAGAGGCAGGACGATGGTTACCAATAACAAAATTACGGCTACGGCTAACGTCTCGCGGAAAAGATAGAATGTGCTCTGCCGAATCACTGACAAGAGAACAAAAAAGGCCACGGTGACTAAGACCAGATCGATAATGTTAATCCACGACAGGTTAGACAAAAGAAAAAGCGCTTGATTGTATAACAGCGTAATCGAATCCAAGCTAAGAAACCTCCCAATACAAGAGTTTACAGAGTTTTGAAGTTAAGGGATCTACAAGATGACATCGACAATGAAAATCTAGGAGCGACAAAGCTTGCTTTGTCATCTGCGTTGGGATCAAAGGAAACTTTGATGCTCCAGTTCTGTATTTTCAAGGGAGTCAGATAGTCTCAGATGAGACGACAGCGACAATGAAAATATCTGACTACCGACTACTGATATCTGACTACCGTATTTTCAGAGGAGTCTGATGAGCTTTCGTAACTATCAGATACAACTGTCGCCAAATAAGGCTAAGGCTAGGGCAAAAGCCCAGAAAAAGCATCTGTTTTATCAAGTGAAGGCCATGCAAACCGGATTTGTCGTTTCTTAGCCTTAACCTCAGCCTTAGCCTATTAACAAAGTCATCTCCTGCTGAATAGTTATCCCAACTCTATAAACTCTACTGACTAGACAAGGGGCTGCCCTTTAAGATCAGGCGCCAGATCAAGATGTTTCAAGACCAACCGGGCCACGCGAGTGGCAGTGGTTTTAGGGTTGCGGCCCAATAAGATAATGTGACCGCCGGCCATCGTGCCGTGCCCACCCGCGCTGCCTTGCTTACCCACTACCGCCTGGGCTAAAAGACCGGCGCCGCCGGCCGGTCGCGTGGTTCGCACGGCCAGGACCAACTCGTGGTCGTAATGGCCCATACAAACTACCCATTCTGTACCTTCTAAACGCAGTAACACGTCGGCCAATTCTGCCGCCAGGTCAGGATAGGTCATGGCACCAATATAAGAAATGACAATCCGATGATCGTAAATTCGGGCTGCCCGCAGGGCCGCATCAAAGCTCTTGAAGTAACCTAAGGGCACTTGCGCTCGCTCAATCTCCAACAAACAATCAACATCTATCCGCGGCCGCAAATAAAAGAAGGCGTCGATATCGGCCAAAGCCGTACCCCGGGTTAAACCCAATGTATCGGTTTTGATCCCATAAAAGAGGGCCGTGGCCAGCTTTTGGTCCGGCTCTAAACCGCTGGCTTGATAATATTCGGTCAAAATGGTTGAGGTCGAACCCATATCAACCCGCACATCAGCCAGGGTAGCAAAGGCACTGGCTTCTCGCCAAGGATGGTGATCAATAACCACCACCACCGGTGACCCTGACGGAACGGTGTTATTACCCATCCCCGGCTGCGTATCGACTAAAGCAACCGGGACAGCCGGCGGTAAGACCAAGTTGTCGAGCAGTTCTAACGGCTGGTCTAAATAACTCACCAGCGCTTTATTTTCGGCCCGACCAATCATGCCACTATAGGCCACGGTGGGGCGGAGAGCTGTCCTGACTGACAAAAGGCGGCTTAAAGCCACGGCTGAGGCCACTGCATCCGGATCGGGGTCGTTGTGGGGGAGGATAAGCAGGTGATCCAATCCCTCGACAGCCTGGAACAGCGAGGCAAGCTGTTGTTCTGATGACATAGGCTGATTTCTTTCACCGTTTCCGCACCGAACCAAAACAGCCTCAGTGCAAATAAGTCTAGCAGCTTTGGATTAATTAAAGTTGAATACGTGGTGTTTTGGCTTTCGCTTCATATTTTGACATAATACGGCGAATTTAACAAGGCTACCGCCTGATAAGCGCCATTATTACCCTCTGTTTCTTTTTTCTTTTATCGATTATAATAGGAATCTAAATTGATCCGGAAATAAAGGAGAGGCGAATGGACCTTGCGGTTGGACAAAAAGCCGAGCGTAGCCTGACCCTAACGGCTGAACACGTGGCGATGTACGCCCAAATAACCGGCGATTATAATCCGCTTCACTTTGATGAAGCGTTTACCCGCCAAACCAAATTTGGTCGATTAGTGGTTCAAGGCGGGCTGACCACTGGGTTGCTGCACGCGCTGGTAGCGATGGATATGCCCGGCGCAGGGACGGTGTTTCTCAGCCAGAATTGGAAATTTACCGCCCCGGTCTATATCGATGATACCATCACCGCTGTGGCGGAAGTGCTAAAGGTTCACGCCAGTAAACCGGTTTGCCAGCTAAAAATCGAGATAATCAACCAAGATGGCGAAACGGTGTTAGAGGGCGAAGCCTGGTGCTATCAGTTTCAGCCGGGGGTAGGGAGTAGGGATTAAGGGGTCAAAGTGCTGAGAAGGGTGGTTTTCGATGACTACCCATCTGTTTCTCGGCGAGAGTTAGACCGATTCTCGCCGAAAAGTGCGCTGATTCTCGCCGAGAACAGCGCCGGGTCTCGCCGAGATTGAGTTACAAAGACTTAGAGATCAACCCACGATCTCTAAGTCTTTTTAGTTGGATCATTATTTGAAATGGGCTTGCTCACTAAGACGATGAGACCGGAGTGATAAATCCCTGGCGGACTACAGCCGATGATCATCGGCGGGCAGCCCTATTTGGAGCGACAAAGTTTACTTTGACCTTTCCTGAATGACAAAGCCAGCTTTGTCGCTCCAGCGGCTCCACCTTAGGGCACTGTAATACATCTCGCCCGACAGCGTAGTTTATTATAGACCTGAGTTCAATAATTCTTTGGTAGGTTGGGGTGAGCCGAACAATTTGTCCTCCAGCGAGTTCTTGTTGGGTTTCATTCTGAGCGTTGGCCCCTAATCGCTGGCGAAACCTAACAATTTGTGAAACACTGTCTCGAATTGCTCCGTTCAACCCAACTTACGCTACTAGAGCGGTCATAACCCTAATACCAGGAGGTTGCCTGTTGATAATGGAACGCATCATCTCGGCGGCGGAGTCGTTTGACCTCATCTCCTTCATTATTTTACCCTTTGTCTTTTTACTGATGAGCGGCTGTCGGCCCCAAGTCACCCACTATTTACTGCGGGGGCATCAATTTAGCGCCCAACCCTTAGCCTTTAGCCCTGATGGACGATGGCTCGCTTCAACCGATAACAGCGGTACCGGCGAAAGCAGCGGGCTGTGGTTGTGGGCGGTAGATAACCCCTCGTTCAAGCCGCGTTTCCTGCCGAACCACCACGCTGAGGTGTGGCAGGTGGCCTTCAGCCCCAACGGTCACTGGCTGCTCTCCGCCGGTACTGATCATTCGGTTCGCTTGTGGTCGGTTGACAATCCCGATCTCGCACCTCAAAGGCTAGAGGTCGATAATAACTCAGCCCGGTTAGCCCGGTTTACCCCGGGGTCGCTGGTTAGCGACGATTTATCACGACAGAGTAACCGTACGGTCAGTTAACCACCTCGATGGCGTTTCCCCGGTGCTCGAAGGCCGGCGCTTTAGTTTTAGCCCGGACGGTCAATGGCTAGTAACAAGTGAAGACCAAGGCACAACCCGGCTGTACTTGATGAGTGACCTTGAGGCCGCTCCCACCATTCTCACCCCCAACGAAGGCGGTGAGGTGATGATCTTTAATCAGGACGGCACGTGGCTGGCGTCGAGCCGGTTTAACGATATTCACCTGTGGTCTATTTCATCAGGTTATTAATTCTTTCGGCAAGTTGATACCTGGCCAAACCCCTACCCAATGTCTGGAGGCTGAGGTATAATATCGTTTCGGATATTTGCTCACTGTAAATCTACAAATTATTTGGAGCAACAAAGCAAGCTTTGTTGCTCCGCCATGTTAATGAACAACTACCCTGATTATTTAAACGGCACAAATCTCGAAGTCCCCTATTAAAATGAGGTCGGCTTATGACTGAATTAACCCCGTCTGATATCCAAACGTATTTCGCTTTTCTGAAAGGCAGCGGCAGCCAGGTTGAAGCGGAGCTGCGACAGCACGTGGTGGTAACGCAGCTGCCGGTCGGCGCGTTTGTCTTTTGGGAGGGGGATACCTGCGCTCAACTGGCGATTGTACTGTCCGGCACGGTGCGGGTCTACAAAGTCGGCGAGAATGGCCGGGAGATTACCTTGTACCGCATTGAGGAAAACGAGAGCTGCATCTTAACCGCGTCTTGTATTCTGAGCCACGTTGAATTTCCGGCCTTTGCCGTGGTTGAAAAAGAGGTGCGGGCCGCCTTGATTCCGGCCCCCGTCTTGCACAACTGGATGGAACGCTACGATGTCTGGCGCGAGTATGTCTTTCAGTTGATGTCGAAGCGACTGGCCGATGTGATCGCCACCGTAGAAGAGATTGCCTTTCGTCGGGTAGACAGCCGCATTGCCGAACTACTGGCGCATCGAGCCGAGCAGCAAACGCAGATTCCCATCACCCATCAAGAGATTGCCTATGAGTTAGGCTCAGCCAGGGAGGTCGTTAGCCGTATCCTCAAAGACTTTGAACGGGAGGGTTTGATTGCGCTGGCCAGAGGAGCGGTTACGGTGCAAAATAGGCCGGCGCTGCTGGAAAAGGCCAAATCGCCCTAATGGTATCAGGTGACTGGCACTTAATTGCAGTATTTGCAACTTTGCCGTCCGTTCAGCGATCTCCTTTTAAGCAAAAGTGCCAGTCACCTGGTCTGCCGAATAAATTGGTTGTGTGATATAGTCACATACTTTTACCGCTCTTGGGGTTATGATTGAGTCAAAAGTTAATCTTAATTCACTCACCCATAACAAAGGAGACGGTTATCATGAAGTGCAACGTTGGTTCTATTGATCGCATTATCCGAGTTGTACTCGGGTTGGTTATTATGGCTTTAGGCTTTTATTTCAACAGTTGGCTCGGAGCCATTGGCATTATCCCGCT